>JAGAHX010000028.1 GCA_017626845.1 Bacillota bacterium | reverse complement strand
GCGCAGGTGTTCTGCGTGGGCAGCGCCTACGGTGCAAAAGGCCTTACGGAGTGTCTGCCGGAGGTCTTAAAGAAGGCGAAGTCTTTGGGACTTACGACCTGCGTGGACATCATGATCGGCTCGGAATACGTGGGCCTGGAGAGCGAAGCGGATCCGGGGGCGTTCCTGCAGTACGCGGACTATATCTTCCCGAACCAGAGCGAAGCCCGCTGGATGACCGGCGAGAGCGAACCGGACGCCATGGCGGAGAAACTGCTGGAGATGGGTGCGGGCTGTGTGGTCCTAAAGAACGGCGAGAACGGCTGCGTGCTGTGCCGGAAGGGACCGGAAGGGCTGCAGAAGGTCTTCGTGCCGGCCATCCGCTGCGATGTCGTCGATACGACGGGCGCCGGCGACAATTTCCTGGCCGGATTTACGGCAGGCCTGCTGGAAGGTCTGGACGACGAGTCCTGCGCAAAGCTGGCGACGGCGACGGCATCCGCCTCCGTGCGCTACATCGGCGCAGCCGGACTGAAAGACAGAGCAGAAGTGGAAGCGATCTTAGCAGAATGAACGAACGGGGACGGTGGGGATACTATGAAAGACTACAGTAAACTGCAGAACGGCAGCGACGTAAGAGGCGTCGCATCGGACCTGCTCGGAAAAGAAGTGAATCTGACGGTTGGCGCTGCCGAAGACATCGCTTACGGCTTCGGATTCTGGCTGTCGGATACCATCGGAAAAGCGCCCACGAACTGCCGCGTGGCGGTGGGCCGGGACTCCCGCTTTACGGGCCCTGCGCTGCAGGCTTCGGTGTGCAGCACCCTCAACCAGATGGGCTACACGGTGCTGGACTGCGGCCTGGCTTCCACGCCGGCCATGTTCATGAGCTGCGTGTTCCCCGAGACGGCCTGCGACGGCGCTGTGATGATCACGGCGAGCCATCTGCCGCCGGACCGGAACGGCTTAAAGTTCTTCGAAAAGAACAAGGGCGGCCTGGACAAGGCGGACATCAAGGAGATCCTGCAGATCGCCGGAATGGGCCACCACGGCAACGAGATAAAACAGGCGAAAAACGAGTGGAAATCTTACGATCTGATGAGTTTGTACTGCGCGCACTTAAAATCGCAGATTTCGGCGATTTTGGGCCTCAGAGAGGACGATAGACCCCTGGGTGGACTTGCGGTCTGCGTGGATGCGGGCAACGGAGCCGGCGGCTTCTACGCCGGCGGCGTTCTGGAGCCTCTGGGTGCCGACGTCAGCAGCTCGCAGTTCCTGGAACCGGACGGCATGTTCCCCAACCACGCCCCCAATCCCGAGGACGCGGCAGCGGTGGAATCCCTCAGCAAAAGGGTGCTGGCAAGCGGTGCGGATCTGGGCATCATCTTCGACACGGACGTGGACCGGATGGCGGTGGTCGGGTCAAACGGCAGGGACATCGCCCGCAACGGCATCGTGGCCCTGGCGGCGCTGCTGTGCCCGCCGGATGCGGACGGCAGCCGCGGCACCATCGTGACCGACTCCATCACCAGCACGCAGCTGGCGGATTTCCTGGCGGCGAAGGGCTTTACGCATCTGCGGTTCAAGCGCGGCTATAAAAACGTCATCAACAAGGGCCGGGATCTGAACGAAGCCGGCACCTACTGCCCGCTGGCCATTGAGACTTCAGGCCACGCAGCCCTCAAGGAAAATTACTTCCTGGACGACGGCGCCTATCTTGCGGCGAAGGTCGTGGCGGAAGCGGCGCGGCTTAAAAAAGAGGGCCGGCACATCGAGGACCTGATCGCAGATCTGGAAGAGCCGGCGGAGGCGAAGGAGTTCTGTCTGGCGGTGAACGCCCCGGATTTTGCGGCGTATGCCGATACCGTTCTGGCGGGGCTGGAGGAGGCGGTGGCCTCCGGCAAAGCGTCCGGCATGACCCTGGAGCAGCCCAACTACGAAGGCGTGCGTGTCAATTGCGAAGAGGGATGGTTCCTCATCCGAAAATCCCTGCACGATCCTCTGATGCCTCTGAACATCGAGAGCAAAGCGGCCGGCGGTGCTTCCCGCATCGCAGCGCAGGTAAAGGAACTGCTTTCGCCGTATAGCGAGCTGGATCTGAGTATTCTGAAATAGACTTCGAAGACGTCTTCCCTTGAATGGGGAGACGTTTTTCTTTATAATGCGGTTAGTTTACGCTAACTACATAGGAAAGAAGCAGCATTTATGAGAGATTACGAAGGATTATCCAGAAAACATTTCAATCAGCAGGCCGCGGTCTACGACGAGAAGAACACGGTCTATTACTCCCGGGAGGGAAAGATCAGCTGCCGGAACATCGCGGAATATCTGCGGGATAAAGAGTGGAGCTCCCTGCTGGATGTGGGGTGCGGCACCGGCTGGCTGATCGACCTGCTGCGGAAAGAAAGGATGGCGGATTACCACGGACTGGATCTGGCGGAGAACATGATCGAGGTCGCCGTCAGCAAGAACATCCCGGACGCGCAGTTCGTCGTGGGAAAGGCGGATGAGCTGCCCTACGATAACGACCGGTTCGACGTGGTCACCTGTTCCCAGAGCTTTCATCACTATCCCAACCAGAACAAGGCCATGGCGGAAGCCTACCGCGTGCTGAAAAAGGGCGGGCTCTACATCCTGTCCGACACCGGCATCGGCGGCGTCGGCGCGTGGCTCGACAACCATATCTTCTTTAAGCTGGCGCCGGGCGGCGACTGCTACACCCAGAACCGCAAAAGCATCGCCAAACGCATGCAGCGGGCCGGCTTTACGGTCATCGACTGCGTGCAGCTGCAGGGGATGATCTACCGGGTCATCGGGAAAAAGTAGCACAAAAAAGACCGGAGCGATCCGGTCTTTTCGTTTTAGTACAGCATCGTATCGGCGATGCAGAAGAAGATGCCCTGGCCGGTCGCGATCAGCGTGCCGTCGTCCGACGTGATGCGGAATTCCGCCACCGCCGTCCGTCTGCCCCGGTGGAGCAGATGGGCCTCCGCGTGCAGCGTGCCTTCCGTAATGTTGCTGATGAACTTGCAGTCCAGAGACTGGGTCACGTACGTGCGGCCGTCGCCGTGCACGCAGTTGCCTGCGGTCTCGTCCGCAAGGCCCAGGATGGCGCCGCCGTGCAGGAATCCGCGGCTGTTCTTATGCTCCGGGTGGATGGGCATGTCGACCCGGACGGTCGTCTCGTCCCGGAAGACGATCTCGTAGTGCTGGGCACGGAAAAAACGGTCGATCTTATCGGGTTGGATGGAGGCCATTATTTCGCCTCCTCTGCGACCGCTTTGACCCGGTTCACAGCCGTCTGGACCGCACCTGCCGCGATGCCGCGGACTGCGTGCTGCTCCAGATAGATGCAGCCGGCGATCGTGCTGCCGCCGGGGGAGCATACGCCGTCTTTGAGGATCTCGGGATGGACATTGCCTTCCAGCACCATCTTTCCGGTGCCCGCCAGGGTCTGCGCCGCGATGCGGATGGCGATGTCGCGGGTAAGGCCAAGCGCTACGCCTGCATCGGCCAGGCCGCAGAGGAACTGGGCGCAGAAAGCCGGACCGCAGCCGGAAACGCCGGTGAGGGCCTCGATGTTCTTCTCGGGCAGCACAACGGCAAGTCCGAGGTTGGAGAACATGGATACGACTTCCTCCACCTGTTCGGGAGAAGCGTTCTTTCCGCCGCAGATGCCGGTGACGCCTTCGCCCACGCTCAGCGGCGTGTTGGGCATGACGCGCACGATGGGGGTTTCGCGGATAAACTGTTCCATATAGTCCGTCGTAACGCCTGCCATGATGGAAACGACCAGGTGGCGGGCCGGATCCAGATGGCGCTCCATCTGCTCCATGATGGCGTTGCCCTGGTCGGGGTGTACGGCGATCACCAGGATGTCCGCATCCGCCGTGATCGCGGCGACGCCTTCCTCATCCGTCGTTACGTAAGTATGGATGCCGGGGTACTTTGCCTCCAGCATGCGGCATTTTTCCGTGCTTGTGCAGGAAACAGCGATGTTTTCCACGCTGCATGCGCCCGTGCGCACGAGGCCGGCGAAGATCGCTTCGCCCATCTTGCCGCCTCCGATAAATCCGATCTTTTTCATGTTGCTCTCCTTTTATTCTGCAGTGACCCGGTCCAGCGCCTGGGCCAGATCGGCGATGATGTCTTCTTTGTTTTCGATGCCGACGGACATGCGGATGAGGTCCGGCGTAATGCCGATCGTCTTCAGCAGCTCCTCGGAGCAGTCGTCGTGGGTCATGGTGGTGCCGTGGGCGATGAGGGTGTCCGCATCTCCCAGCGAGACGGCTACGGAGCACAGGTCGCAGGCCTTCAGCATCTGTTTGCCCGCTGCAACACCGCCTTTGAGTTCGAAGGCCAGCATGCCGCCGAAACCGCGCATCTGCCGGCAGGCGATGTCGTGGCCCGGAAAACTCTCTAGCCCCGGATAATAGACTTTTCTCACCTTCGGATGGCTTTCCAGAAACTGCGCTACCGCCAGAGCGTTCTCGTTGTGCCGTATCATGCGAAGCTCGAAGGTCTTCATGCCGCGCAGGATCTGGTAGGATTCCATGGCGCCGATGGCGGCTCCCGTCATGTGGAGCAGGGCATCTTCGCGAATTTTCTTGATGAAATCCGCCTTTCCGATGACGGCTCCTGCGATCACATCCCCGTGGCCGTTGATGTATTTCGTTACGGAATGGATGACGGTATCGGCCCCCAGCGACAACGGATTCTGGTTATAGGGCGTCGCGAAGGTGTTGTCGCAGACGACCCGGATGTCTTTCTTCGAACCGTGTGCGATGGTACAGATCGCCTCGATGTCGCAGATATTGCACAGGGGGTTGCCCGGAGTCTCCAGATAGACCATCTTCGTGTTCGGCCGGATGGCTGCCTTCAGCTGGTCCAGGTCGGAAAGGTCGATAAAATCCACCTCGATGCCGAATTCCGTCAGATATTCGCCGAGCAGGGAATGGCTGTTGCCGTAGATGACCGGCGAACTGATGACGTGGTCACCGGGCCGCAGCGCCGTGAGCAGGCAGGATGCCACCGCCGCCATGCCGGAGCCCGTTACGACGCAGCTTTCTCCGCCTTCCAGAAACGCCAGCTTTTCCTCCAGCACCGACTGCGTGGGGTTGCCGCCCCGGGAGTAGGCGTAGCCGGGGGTATGCCCGAAAAATACGGCTTCGGCTTCGTCGATGCCGTCGAATTCATAGGTGACCGCCGGAACGATGGGGGTGCCCATGGACCCGTAGAGGTTGCGCTTGTTCCCCGCGTGGATCGCTTTCGTCCCGAATCCCATATCCTTTGTTACTTTCATAGATGCCTCCTGTTTGTCCTTTGGTATTATATCACAACGGCAAATAAAAAACTCCCGGTCCGAAGACCGGGAGCGATATTGCAATTTCTAAACGATTTAGAAGAATGCAGCCCAGCACAGGAAGCCGCCGCAGGCGACGATACCGGTGAAGAGCAGAACGATCACCAGGAATCCCATGATGTCTCTTGCAGACAGACCTGCAACGCCGAGTGCGGGCAGAGCCCAGAACGGCTGGATCATGTTGGTCCACTGGTCACCCCAGGCGATAGCCATACCAGCGCGGCCGGGTTCGATACCCATCTTGGCTGCTGCGGGCATAACGATCGGGCCCTGAACTGCCCACTGACCGCCGCCGGAAGGTACGAAGAAGTTTACGATACCTGCGGACAGGAATGTCCAGAGCGGGAAGGTCGTGTCGGTGGAGATGTTTACGAAGAAGTCGGAGATGATGCCTGCCAGGGAAACGCCGTCCGGGTTCTTGGCGACCATCATGCCCATGATACCAGCGTAGAACGGGAACTGGAGCAGAACGCCTGCAGAACCGCCGGCTGCATCGCCGATGGCATCTACGTATCTGCGGAGATCGCCGTGCATCAGCAGACCCAGGAACAGGAAGATGAAGTTAACGACGTTCAGGTTGAGCGCGTTTGCGATGGAGCCGCCGGACTTCACAATGCCTGCGAAGTACTGGATGACCCAGACGAAGCCTGCGATAACGGTGATCGCCCACAGAATCTTGCTGTGTTCCATCTTGTCTGCGGGAGTCTCGATGCGGTAGGTTCTCTCTTCATCGCTTTCCAGCAGAGAGGGATCTACGGTGATGGTGTGCTCTTCATCGGGATGCATAGCATAGTTGACGAAGGGCATGAGCACCAGGATAAGACCGCACATGATGAGGTTCATCGGGTGGAAAACGGTCTGGTTCATGCCAGCCTGATAGGTCTCTTCGCCGATGGTGTATCCGCCGGAGATGGTGAGGGGGATGGAGCCGGACAGACCAGCGTGCCAGATAACGAATCCGGAGTAAGCGGATGCGATCAGCAGTCTGTAGTCAACATCGCGGATTCTCTTTGCCATTTCCTTAGCAAGCAGAGCACCTGCGATCAGACCGAAGCCCCAGTTGAGCCAGCAGCAGATAACGGACACGAAAGTGGTGAGCACGATCGCGCTTCTCTTGTTCTTGGCGATGGAAGCGATCCGAGCCAGGAATCTCTTGAAGACGGGAGCGGATGCCATAGCGGAACCCAGAACGAGTACCAGAGCCATCTGCATGGCGAATGCGAGCAGGCCCCAGAAGCCGCTTGCATTACCCCAGGACTGAACCATCTGGATCGGGCCCATACCGGTTCCCAGCATCGCGAAGATGAATACGACGATGCTCAGGATGATAGCGAACAGGAACGGATCCGGCAGCCATCTGTTGATTACGTTAACGCAACCATTGGTAAATTTTTTGAACATAAGTCCTCCTGAAGAAATGATTGATAGGTATCGCATGCAAAGGCCTGTTAAAACCTTCACAAAATAGCACTACACTATAGTATAGGTTTGCCTAATAAATGTCAATGGAAATGCGACAAAATTTATCGTGTTTTTTTCTACTTTCCGCAGGTTTTCCTACGGAAGCCTGTAACTGCCTGTATTTATGCGACGGGACAAGTCGATTTCAGACGGATGCGCCTCTTCATTTAGCGCCCCGGTTATGGTAAAATATAGTGTCCGGGAAAGACGATCCCCGGGTCAAAAAAACGGAAAGAGAACACTATGGCATTTACCCATTTACACGTACATACGGAATACAGTCTGCTGGACGGCGCATCGCGCATCGACAAGCTGGTGGCCCGGGCGAAGGAGCTGGGCCAGACCGCCCTGGCCATTACGGACCATGGCGTCATGTTCGGCTGCGTGCAGTTCTACGAACAGTGCCAGAAGGCAGGCATTAAACCCATCATCGGCTGCGAGGTCTACACGGCTGCCCGCACCCGCTTCGACAAGGACCCCGTACTGGACAAGTACCAGGGGCACCTGATCCTGCTGGCGAAGGACAAGACCGGCTACGAGAACCTCATCAAGATCGTATCCGAGGCCTATAAAACAGGCTTCTACTATAAACCCCGCGTGGACAGAGATCTGCTGGCGGCTCACAGCGAGGGCCTCATCTCCCTGTCCGCCTGCCTGGCCGGCCGGGTGCAGCATCTGCTGGTAAAGGACGATTACGAAGGGGCGAAGGAAGAGGCCCAGTGGCTGGAGAACTGCTTCGGCAAGGGCAACTTCTACCTGGAGATCCAGGACCAGGGGCTGGACGAGGAAAAGAAGATCAACCCCATGCTCAAGAAGCTGTCCAAAGAGCTGGACATCCCTCTCGTCGCTACCAACGACGCCCACTATATCTATCAGGAGGATGCGGCGGCGCACGACGTGCTGCTGTGCATCGGCACGAAATCCAACTATACCGACCCCGACCGCATGCGCTTCGCCAACGACCAGTTCTATCTGAAGTCCGAGGAGGAGATGCGGCAGATCTTTGCGGATATCCCCGAGGCCTGCGATGTGACCCAGGAGATCGTGGACAAGTGTAATTTCGACTTCGAGTTCGGCAACTACCATATCCCTGTCTGCACCGTGCCCGACGGCTATACCCAGCAGAGCTACTTCGAATACCTGTGCTGGTCCGGCCTCGAACACCGCTACGGCAAGGCGGAGCCCCATCCCTCCAGCAGCCGGCCCTATCCGCCGGTGCCGCCCGAGGACATGGAGGCCTTGGCGCCCAACGTGGATCCGGAGCTGCGCGACCGCATGCGCTACGAGGTGCAGACCATCGAGACCATGGGCTACGTGGGCTACTTTCTCATCGTATGGGACTTCGTCAACTGGGCGAAGGGCCACGGCATCATGGTAGGTCCGGGGCGCGGCTCCGCTGCAGGTTCCATCGTGGCCTACACCATGGAGATCACGGACATCGACCCCATCAAATTCAGCCTCATCTTCGAGCGTTTCCTCAATATCGAGCGCGTTTCCATGCCCGATATCGACATGGACTTCTGCATCGAGAGAAGAGGCGAAGTCATCGACTACGTAAAGGAACGCTACGGCGTGGACAACGTGTCCCAGATCTCCACCTTCGGGACCCTCAAGGCCCGCGCGGTCTTTAAGGACGTGGCGAAGGTCATGGAAGTGCCCTTCTCGAGGTCTCTGGAGATCTCCAAGATGATCCCCGAAGACTTAAAGATCACCCTGGACAAGGCGCTGGAGCAGAGCCCGGATTTCCGCGGCGTCTACGAGAGCGACCCCCAGATCCGCAACGTGGTGGATACGGCCAAGGTCCTGGAGGGCCTGGCGCGCCACAGTTCCACCCACGCCGCGGGCGTCGTGATCTCCAAGGACCCGGTGGACACCTACGTGCCTCTCATCATGACGGATAAAGGCCTGGCTACCCAGTTCACCATGACGGAGATCGAGCACCTGGGCCTGCTGAAGATGGACTTCCTGGGGCTGCGCAACCTGACAGCCATCCGGGAATGCCTGGAACTCATCAAAAAAGATACCGGAGAAGACATCGATCTGCACAGCATCGACTACGGAGAACAGGAAGTTTACGACCTGATCGCCAGCGGCAACACGATCGGCATCTTCCAGCTGGAATCCGGCGGCGTGACCCGGTTCATGAAGGACCTGGGCCCCACCTGTCTGGAAGACCTCATCGCAGGTATTTCGCTGTACCGGCCCGGCCCGATGGACTCCATCCCGACCTACGTAAAGTGCAAAAAGCATCCGGAGCAGATCTCCTACCTGTGTCCGGAATTGGAGCCCATCCTGGCCCCGACGTACGGCTGCATCGTGTATCAGGAGCAGGTCATGGACATCGTCCGTAAACTCGGCGGCTACTCCTACGGCCGCGCCGACCTGGTGCGCCGCGCCATGTCCAAAAAAAAGGCGGACGTCATGGCGAAGGAAAGAGAGTACTTCGTCCACGGCAAGCTGAACGAGGACGGTTCCATCGACGTGCCCGGCTGCATCCGCAACGGCGTAAACGAGAAGGTGGCCAACACCATCTTCGACGAGATGACCAGTTTCGCAGCCTACGCCTTCAATAAATCCCATGCGGCGGCCTACGCGGTCGTAGCCTACCAGACGGCCTGGCTGAAGTACCACTATCCGGCCCAGTTCCTGGCCTCCCTGATGACCTATCCCGCGGACAACAAGGCCGTGGCGATCCTTATCGGCAACGCCAAGGACATGGGCATCGAGACCCTGCAGCCCGACGTCAACGCCAGCGCCAAGCACTTCTCCACGGAGAACGGCAAGATCCGCTACGGGCTGCTGGGCGTCAAGCACGTGGGCGAAGCGGTGGTGGAGGAGATCATCGCCGCCAGAAAGCGCCACATGCCCCGGGACATCTTCGAATTCGTGGACGGACTGGACGTGCACACCATCAACCGGACGGCGCTGGAAAGCCTCATCAAGGCCGGCGCGATGGACTGCTTCCCCGGCAACCGGGCCCAGAAACTGGCGGTCATCGGCGAACTGATCGACTCGGCGCAGGCGAACGCCAAGAACAACTTGGAGGGTCAGATGTCGCTGTTCGCTCTGCCCGGAGAGGACGGCGGCATGGCGGGCATCCACATCGAGCGGCACCTGCCCCAGGCGGCGGATTTCAACCGCCAGGACCTGCTGCAGATGGAAAAGGAGATGCTGGGCATCTATCTGACGGGTCACCCCTTAAACGACGTAAAGGCCCGCATCATGGAGCTGACGGACATGGATACCCGCCGGCTGTACGACGAGGAGGACGACTCCATCCGCGACGGCATGACGGTGACCATCGCCGGCATCATCTCCGCCAAGAAGAACCTGGTTACGAAAAAGGGCGCCAACATGGCGTTCCTGACGGTGGAAGATCTGTACGATGCGCTGGAAGTCGTGGTGTTCCCCAAATCCTACGAAAAGTGCCGGGACTGCCTGGAAGTAGATAACATCGTCCTGCTGAAGGGCAAGCTGGACATGAAAGAAGAGGGAGCGCCCAAGCTGCTGGCGGACGAGATCCAGCTGCTTTCCGACATTCCGGAAGGGACAGCGAAGGCGGAGGGCATCCCCAAAGCCAAGATCCTGAAGGTCGTCATCCCCGCGAGCTACACGGAAGAAGACGGACTCAACACGTTCCGCAGCCTGGCGAAAGCCCACCTGGGCGACATGCCGGTGGCGGTGCTCGTCATGGCCACGGGGCACAAATACAAGCTTGGCTACGATCTGTGGGTCAACCCGGACGAGAGCTTTATGGGCGAGGTAAAGCAGCTGTTCGGCGCGGACTGCATCCGCCCGTAGGAAAAAGAGGGGAGGAGACTGCATGGACAGGACCATCCTTCACTGCGACATGAACAGTTTCTACGCCAGCGTGGAGCTGCTGGAGCATCCGGAGCTGGACGGCAAGCCCGTCGCGGTCTGCGGTGACCCCTCCAGCCGCCACGGCATCATCCTGGCGAAGAACGAGGAAGCCAAGAAATACAAAGTCCAGACGGCGGAGACCATCTGGCAGGCACGGCGCAAGTGCCCGGACCTCATCCTGCTGGCGGCCCACCACTATAAATACCGGAACTTCAGCAAGATCATCAACGGCATCTACCTGCGCTACACGGATCTGGTGGAGCCTTTCTCCATCGACGAATCCTGGCTGGACGTTACGGGCAGCCTGTCGAAGTTCGGCCTGACGGGCAAGGAGATCGCGGACGAGATCCGGGAGACCGTCAAGGCGGAGACGGGGCTGCGGCAGTCCGTGGGGGTCTCCTTCAACAAGATCTTCGCCAAGATGGGAAGCGACTACAAGAAGCCGGATGCCACGACGGTCATCACCCGGGAGAACTTTAAGGATCTTCTGTGGCCGCTGCCCGCCCGGGAGCTCATCTTCGTGGGAAAGTCCACGGCGGCGAAGCTGGAGGGGCTCAACATCCGCACGATAGGCGCCATCGCCTGCGCGGATCCTGCGCTGCTGCACCGGGTCTTCGGCAAGCACGGCGATGAGATGTACCGCTATGCCAACGGGCTGGAGGATTCGCCGGTGGCCCGCTACGATGCCGCCCGGGAATACAAATCCGTCGGCAACGGCATTACGTTCCGCCGAAACCTGCAGGGCAGGGACGACGTGCGCACGGCGGTCGTATCCCTGTCGGACCGGGTGTCCGAACGGCTCCGGAAACACGGCCTGCGGGCCGGCGGAGTCAAGGTGGACATCAAGGACCCGAACCTGCGCACCATCTCCCGGCAGATGCAGCTGGAGAGCTCCACGAACAGCTCCGCGGAGATCGCGAAAGCCGCCCTGGACCTCATCGACCGCAACTGGCGGTATACGGACCCGATCCGGCTCATCACCGTTACCGGGATCAGCATTTCCGAAGGCATGCCGGAGGAACAGATCAGCCTGTTCGAACCGGTGCTGGAGGAAAAGCGGAAAAAGAACGAAGCCATCGATGCCGCGATGGATTCCATACGGGATAAATTCGGCAAATATTCTATAATGCACGGAGGCGCCCTGGGAAACGACATGGGCATCTCCTACAAGGAATCCGAGGAGGAAGAGATCGAATATGAAGAACGTTAACACGAAAAAATGGATGGTGCTCCTCTTGAGCATCGCGATGGTGCTGTCTGTTCTGGCAGGCTGCACCTCCGGCGGTTCCGGCAGCGGCGAAGCCGAAGTGCCCGAAACCATGACCGCTCCCCTGAACATCGGCACCCTGATGGGCCCGACGGGCATGGGCATGGCCGGGCTCATCTCTGAAGAAAACGCACCTATGATGAACGTGACCGTCTATGACGCGCCGGACCAGGCCATGGCAGGCCTTCTTAACGGCGATCTGGACGTGGCAGCCATTCCGTCCAACGTGGCGGCCGTGCTGTATAACAAGACCGAAGGCGGCGTGCAGCTGCTGGGCGTCAACACCGGCGGCGTGCTGTACCTGCTCTCGAACAACGCAGAGCCCGTCAGCAGCCTGGCGGACCTGAAGGGCAAGACCGTGTATGCTTCCGGCATGGGCGGCGTTCCCGAATATGCCTTCAAGGCCCTGATGCAGAACGCGGGCCTGGCGGAAGAGGACATCGAACTGGTGTGGATGAACTCCCACGCGGACGTCGTCTCCACCCTGATCTCCCAGGGCGGCTATGCGCTGGTCCCCGAACCCCAGGTGACGGTGGCCGGTTCCAAGGCGGATACCGTTTCCGTGGATCTGGACATCAACGCGATGTGGAAAGAGGCCTTCGGCTACGATCTGCCCATGGGCGTCGTCGCCTGCCGCAAGGAAGTGGCGGAGACCCGTCCGGGAGACCTCATCTATTTCCTGAACGAATACAACAAGGTCCTGGAAAGCTACAATGCCGATAAGGACGCGGCAGCGGAGACCATCGCGGCGGCAGGCATCCTGCCCGCAGCCGGCATCGCAAAGCAGGCCATGCCCCGCTGCAACATCATGCTGGAGACCGGTTTCGAAGCGGCCAAGGGCATCCTCACCCCGCTGTACGAGACGCTGTTCTCCTACAATCCCCAGGCTGTGGGCGGCGCCATCCCGGAAGATGATTTCTACTTCTCCCAGGCGAACGACGTAAACTACAGCATCAAATTGGAATTCTAAAGAATGAACCAACCAACCGGCGAAAAGCGCATAGGAAAGAAACTCGCCGCAGTCCTGCTCTGGCTCGTCTTCTGGCAGCTGGGGTCCATGGCCTTCGGCAGGTCCTTTGTGCTGCCTTCGCCGGTTTTTACGTGCAAAGCGCTGCTGCAGCTGATGGCACAGCCGCTGTTCTGGCGCTCCTGCGGCATTACGCTGCTGCGGGTGGCCGCAGGCCTTGCGCTGGCATCCCTGCTGGGATTCTTAGGCGCCTGGGCGGCGGCGATAAGCAGCTGGATGCGGGAGATCCTGTCGGTGCCTGCTTCCGTCATCAAGTCGGTGCCGGTGATGTCCGTCATCCTCATCGCGCTGCTGTGCCTCTCCGGCAGCATCGTGCCCACCTTCGTGTGTTTTCTGATGTGTTTTCCTGTGATGTATACCAACATCCTGCAGGGCTTCGACAGCGTACCTGCGGAATACCGGGAGCTGGCGCAGGTGTACCGGATCTCCGACGCGAAGTATTTCGGCCGCATTATGGTCCCCGCCAGCATGGGATACATCCGGGCAGGGCTGCTGCTTTCCTGCGGCCTGGCCTGGAAGAGCACCGTAGCGGCGGAGGTCCTCAGCAGCCCCCGCGTGTCCATGGGCTACCATCTGCTGTCCGCCAAGATGTATCTGGACGGACCGTCCCTTTTCGCCTGGACTGTGGGCATCGTGCTGCTGTCCATGCTGTTCGAGAAGGCCGTGCGCCTGGCGCTGAGGAGGTGGTAGCATGAGAGGAGACATCGTTCTGGAAGGGGTCAGCAAGACTTACGAAGGAAAACCGGTGCTGCGAGATCTTTCCCTGCGGTTCGAGGAGGGCAAGGTGACCGCCATCATGGGCCCGTCGGGTCTGGGCAAGACCACGCTCCTGAAGATCCTGCTGGGGCTGGAATCCTGCGAAGGCAGCGTGACCGGCATGGAAGGGAGACGTCCTGCCGTCGTGTTCCAGGAGAGCCGGCTGCTGCCCTGGCTTTCGCTGAAACAGAACCTGGAACTGGTCTGCGGCCCCGGCAAGGACAGGGAGATCGCAGACGCCCTGGCCTTAATGGAGCTGACGGATGCGGCGGATAAAAAGCCGGCGGAGCTGTCCGGCGGCATGCAGCGGCGGGGGGCTCTGGCGCGGGCGATCGCCTACGGAGGCGACATCCTGGTGCTGGACGAGCCCTTTACGGGGCTGGACGAAGATTTAAAAGAGCGCATCGCGGGCAAACTGTCGCGGCAGTGGCGGGAGAGCGGCCAGACCGTTCTCTTCGTGACCCACGACAGCACCGAAGCGAAAGCGTATGCGGATACGATCGTAAAACTGAACGAAGGAGGAAGCTTATGAGACTGCTTTATACGGATTTTGCGGACAGAGCGACGCTGCGGGACTTGTCCAAACGGTATCAGATCCCGGGATTCAACTATTGCCTCATCAAGGAAGGCGTGCCCCAGCCGGTCCACGCCTACGGCGTACAGAATGCGGAGACGGGCGAACCCATGCTTCCCTCCACGATCTTCGAAGCTGCGTCCCTTACGAAGACCCTGTTCGCGTGCCTGGTGCTGCGGCTCGTCGACCGGGGCGTCCTTACGCTGGACGAGCCCATCGCAAAGCTGGCGCCCGGCGTGCAGGTCTCCCAGGATGAACGCATCCAGACCATCACCGCCCGGCAGGTTCTGTCCCACGGCACGGGACTTCCCAACTGGGACAAGAAGCCGTATCTGAAGTTCCTGTTCGATCCCGGCACCTCCTATTCCTATTCGGGAGAGGGCTACTATTATCTGCAGAAGATCGTGAACGAGATCACGGGAAAGGATTTTACGGACCATTATTGGGACGAATTCCTGAAGCCCCTGGGCATGACCCACTCCTACCCGGTATGGGAGCCGGCGGTCTCGGAGATCGAAAGCCGCAAGCACGACGCGAAGGGCGCTCTGCTGCCGGACCGCAGACATCTGGATCTGGACGGGGATGCGCCGGAGCCCAACGCGGCCTGGTCGCTGTACAGCGGCGCGGAGGATTACACGAAATACATGCTGGAGATCCTCAACGGTCACGGGCACCTGAGCGATGCCATGTTCCGGGAGATGACGACGCCGCAGAACAAGGCAACGGACGGCGTATCCTGGGGTCTGGGCTGGGGGATCCCGGCGAAGGACCCGGACGTCATCTGGCACTGGGGCGATAACGGAGGCTACCGCAGCTTTACCGTGATGGATCTAAAGACGAAGGACGGCGCCTGCATCTTCGCCAACGGATTCCAGGGCAACGACATGGAGATCGAGTTCCTGGACTATATTACGGACGGCACGTTCTGGCCGGACGTGGCGGATTTTGTGGCGCATGCGGAATAGAGAATCGGAAAAGAGAAAGTAGGGATATCATGTTGGATCTTTTAATCAAAAACGCGATGCTTGTGGACGGTACCGGCGCTCCGCCTTTCGAAGGCAATCTTCCGATCAAAGGCGGCAAGATCCGGGCGATCTGGCACGGCGGCTGCCCTGCCGGCGTAGACGCCGCGGAGGTGTTCGATGCCAAGGGCATGGTCGTGACCCCGGGATTTATCGATATCCACTGTCACAGCGACGAGACGTTCTACAACTATCCGCGGGAAGAGAGCAAGATCCTGCAGGGGGTCACCACGGACGTAGGCGGCAACTGCGGCATCTCCCTGGCACCGGTGCGGCAAAAGACGAAGGAACTGCTGCGCTCTTACGTGGGCGAAGCGCCCTACGCCTGGGAAAGCTTTGGAGAATTTCTTGATTACGTGGAAAAGGAAGTGCGGCCTTCTGCGAATTTCCTGTGCGGCGTAGGCCACGGCAGCCTGCGCATCGCTGCCATGGGGTTTGAGCCGAGAAAAGCGACGGCGGCGGAACTGGAAGACATGAAGGCCATGCTGGCGGAAGCCTTCGAACAAGGCGCGGCGTTCCTGTCCTCCGGACTTATCTATGCTCCCGGTTCCTTCGCGGATGAAGAGGAACTGACGGAGCTGGCGAAGGTCGCGGCGAAGTACGGCAGATATTACGCCACCCATATGCGCAACGAAAATCTGCGGATCTTCGAGGCGCTGCCGGAGGCGATCCGCATCGCGGAAAACAGCGGCGCCTCTCTGCAGATCTCCCATCACAAGCTGATCCGGAAAGAAATGTGGGGAAAGTCTGCGGAGACGCTGCGGCTGATCGAGGAAGCCAGAGCGAGAGGCGTGGACGCCTGGGCGGATCAATACCCCTATATCGCAAGCTCCACCTATTATGCCAGCAATCTGCCCAACTGGGCTTTCGAGGGCGGCATGCCCGCGCTGATGGAGCGGCTGGCCGATCCTGTGACCCGCAGAAAGATCCTGGACGAAATGGAAGCCATGTGCGGCGGACGCTGGGGCGACATCTTCCTGGGTTATGCGGCGCATCCGGAAGATAAAAAGTATATCGGTAAGAGCACGCAGGAGATCGCAGAGATGATGGGCGTTCCCGCAGCGGAAGCCTGCCTTGCCATCGTGGCGCGCAACGGCAACGATGCGAACGAGGTCAACTTCGGCATGTGCGAAGAGGACGTGGAGCGCATCATGCAGGCGCCCTTCGTGATGATCGGCTCCGACGGCTGGGCGTACGACCTGGATTGTCCCGGAAAGCCCCATCCCAGAAACTTCGGCGCATTCCCCCGGGTCCTCGCCCATTACAGCAGAGAGCGGGGTCTGTTCCCCCTCGAGACGGCGGTCTATAAGATGACGGGGCTCCCGGCCAAACGGCTGGGCCTGACGGATCGGGGCGTTCTGAAGGAAGGCTGCTGGGCCGATCTGTGCATCTTCGATCCGGAAACGATCACGGACGATCCCACCTATCTTGACCCCTGCAAGCCCTGCAGCGGCATCTCCCGGGTCTACGTCAACGGCGTGCTGACGGCGGAGAACGGCGTGCATACCGGGGCGAGAGCGGGAAAGGTTATCCGAAAGTAGCATGAAAGAGATCCGTTTGCACACCCCGCACCTTCTGCTGCGGGAATACCGCTGGGAGGACCTGGCGGAACATAATAAGCTGATCACCGATCCGGACGTGATGTACTACATCCAGGACGTCTTTTCCCGCTCCTTTGCGGAGAGCCTGGACAACCTGGCGGTGGCGGCCGCATCGAAATACGAAGATCCCGCGGAGCGGGAATTCGTCTTTCTGGTGATCGCGGACCCAAAGACCGAAGCCTACATGGGCGGCATCGGGTACAGCGTGCTGGAGCGAAGCCCCGCCGGCAAGCGGGTGGAGCCAGGTGCGTTCCTGAAACGGGAGTACTGGGGAAAAGGGTACGTCACGGAAGCCCTGGCTGAACTGCTGCGCTTCGCCTTCGAAGAGGACGGCGTGCGGCGGGTGGATTCGTGCTGTCTGTCCGACAACCTGCGTTCCGCCCGGGCGATGGAAAAGTGCGGCCTCGTGTTCGAAGGGGAGCGGCGCGGCTACGAATGGCACGTGGACAGCGTCAAGAGCCGCAAGTACTTCGGTCTTCTGAAGGAAGAATGGGAGGCACAGCATGGAAAGAGATGAATTGAAGCGCATCCTGGAAAAGCAGCGCGCCTTCTTCGCGGCTGGTGCGACGCTGGATCCGGATTACCGGACCGAAGCGCTGTACAACCTCCGGAGGACCATTCTGGACTGCCAGGGGGAGATCGCGGCGGCGCTGAAGGAAGACCTCGGCAAATCCGAGATGGAAAGCTACATGTGCGAAACGGGACTGCTGCTGTCAGAGATCGACTGGCAGATCCGGCACGTGGACCGGCTGTCGAAAAATTCGCGCCGGCATACGCCGCTGGCGCAGTTTGCGGCGAAAAGCTACGTGCATCCCCAGCCTCTTGGCAATGTCTTGATCATGAGCCCCTGGAACTACCCGCTGCTGCTGTCTCTGGAGCCTGCGGTGGACGCCATCGCAGCAGGCAACACCGTAGTCATCAAGCCTTCCGCATACTCTCCGGCAACGAGCCGCGTGGTCGCGGAGATCGTGGAAACAGCGCTGCCCGAAGATTATGCGGCGGTCGTCACCGGCGGACGGGAAGAGAACGCGGCGCTGCTGGAGGAAAAGTGGGATAAGATCTTCTTTACCGGCAGCAAGGCCGTGGGCCGCACCGTGCTGGAGAAAGCCGCGAAGCATTTAACGCCCTGCACGCTGGAACTGGGCGGCAAGAGCCCCTGCATCATCGACCAGGACGCGAAGATCGAACTGGCGGCGCGGCGCATCGTGTTCGGCAAGTTTCTCAACTGCGGCCAGACCTGCGTGGCGCCGGACTACGTGTTCGTGCACAAAAGCGTCGCAAACGAGTTCGTGGATGCCGTGCTGCGCCAGGTGAAGGGCCAGTTCGGAGATTATCTGGAGAACAAGGACTACGGGAAGATCATCAACGAAAAGCATTTCGACCGCATCGCGTCCCTGATCGACCCGGAAAAGACCGCTTACGGCGGCCGGCTCAACAAAGAGCTGCTGAAGATCGAACCCACGGTGATGACGGGGGTCACCCCGGAAGATGCCGTCATGCAACAGGAGATCTTCGGCCCCGTCCTTCCCATCCTGGAATACGAATACGCCCAGGACGTGATCGATTACATCGAAGCCAACGAAAGACCGCTGGCGCTCTATCTCTTTACCGAGAACCAGGGGCTGGCGAAGTATTTCGTGGACCACGTGCGCTACGGCGGCGGCTGCATCAACGACGTGATCATCCATCTGGCGAACAGCTCCATGGGATTCGGCGGCGTCGGTGAATCCGGCATGGGCGCGTATCACGGCAAGGCGGGCTTCGAGTGCTTTACCCATCCGAAGAGCATCGTGGACAAAAAGACGTGGATCGATCTGAATATGCGGTATCAACCCTACAAAAAGAGCATGCAGCGGCTCGTAAAGCTGTTTCTGAGGTAACCTATGGGCATCAAGCGAATCTGGAAAACGGAAGAGGTCTTTCATCTGCCGGACGGCGACCTGCGCTATTACGGGCATCTGGGCATCCCCCATTATGAGGAGATGGATGACGGCAGCGTGCAGGCTTCCATGCCCGTCACCCACGCGCTGCTGAACGGCCACGGCACGGTGCAGGGCGGGGCGGTCGCTTCTCTGTGCGACATCGCAGGGGCTGCGTACATGCGCATTCTGGTGGGCGACGAGGTGACCCTGAACAGTTCCATGCAGTTCTACCGTCCGGGGAAGGAAGGATCCGTCCTGACGGCCCGGGTGACGCCCCGCAAGCTGGGAAAGACCATCTGCACCCTGTTCTGCGAAGTGACGGACGAGACCGGCACCCTGATCGCGGATTCCGTGCAGACGTTCTACCGGATCTGAATCAAAAAAACGAGCCGGAAGGGAATATCCCTTCCGGCTTTTTGCTGCGGTCCTTATCCGTTATATTTCCTTACGTCCGCCAGGTTCGTGTGCTGGGGATTCGCGCGGGAATAGGGAGTGGGCACGGTATGGGTGAGCACGTTGATGCTTCCCCGTTCGTCGACGCCATCCTCGCCCGGTTTATACCAGACGCCTTCGCTCATGGCGACGACCCCGGGGATGATGCGGTCGGTCACGAATGCCGTCGTGCGGCATACGCCGCGGTCGTTGAACACCTCCACCCGGTCTCCATCCGCGATGCCACGTGCGGCTGCGTCTTTCTGTGAGATCCAGATCCGGGGCGGATCCAGCTCCTCCATCAGCACGTTGTTGTCGTGGATGGAATGGGCCCGGCGCTTCGTGTGGTATGCGATGAGCTGCAGGGGGTAGTCCGCCTGTTTCGGGTCGCGCGGCCCTTCGTAGCAGTCCAGGAAGCCCGGGATCGCCGGCACGTCCTTCCAGTTCATGTCCCACAGTTTCTTGCTGAAGATCTCGATCTTGCCGCTGGACGTCTTAAAGGGCACACCGTCTTTGATGTTCTCCTCGAAACTGATGTTGCGCTCCGGCAGTTTCCACACGTGGATGCCGTTCTTCCGGAATTCCTCGAAAGGCAGCAGTTCCGGGCGGTCCGGGAAATCCGCCGCCATCTTTTCGTATACGTGTCTCAGCCAGTCCTCCGTCGTCTCCTTGCCGTCCCGGAAGGCTTCGCCATATCCCAGCAGATCCGCGCAGTCCCGGATCCAGTCGTGCTCGAAGCGGCAGCCGAACAGGGGCTCCAGGCAGTGGTTGTTGTACAGGAAATAGTAGTTGTTGTCCCAGGAAGGCACGATGTTGTCCTGTTCGAAGAAGGAGGGCGCCGGCAGCATCACGTCGGCGTAGAGGGCTGCGGGGGTCATGAAGAGGTTGGAGAACACCAGCATCTCCAGTTTGCCCGGCGCCTTGTACATCTCGATGGTCTCGTTGATGTTGGAATGCTGGGAGAGCGTTTGGCCGTTGGCCAGGGAGAACACCAGTTTGACCCCGGTATCGAGCTTTTCACCGCCCCAGAGCTGCATCT
>JAGAHX010000027.1 GCA_017626845.1 Bacillota bacterium | reverse complement strand
TCGGCGAACTGGTCTTCGTAGACCAGGCTGCGGACGAAGTTCTCCATACTGCCGGCCTCGTCGAGTGCGGGGGCAGCGCCGGATTCGTCCGCGTACGCCATGCCGGCGGATGCGAGCAGCATGGCGAAGGTACAGATGAAAATAAGAGTTCTCTTTCCTCTTCGCATCTTCATCTCCTTTGCAATTTGTTATCTATTTCATTTCACGTATACTCTGGGCGGTCTGCTCAGGATGCGTGCGATGATCTCGTTTTTGTTGGTGCCGGCCAGGCTTGCAGCCTCGGGGATGCTCATGGTGTTGCCGGAGCCGTCCCCGTAGATGATGGCCACGTCCCCTTCCTTTGCCTCTGGGCAATCGGTGACGTCGATCATCAGCTGATCCATGCACAGGACGCCGACCGTGGGGCATTTGACCCCATGCACCGTTAAATAGCCTTTATCGCGCATGTTCCGGGGATAGCCGTCGGCATAGCCCACGGGCACCGTCGCAATGCGGGAATCCCGCTGGGCTTTCCACAGATAGTCGTAGGACACGCCCTCTCCCGCTTTGATCTCGTGGATCTGGGAGATGCGGGTCTGCATGCCCATGCACTGCTCTACGTCCAGGTGAGCCCGGGAAAAGCTCGTAAGGCCGAACACCAGCGCGCCGGGGCGCACCATGTTCATGCGGAATTCGGGATAGTCTCCCAAAGAGATACTGTCCGCGATGTGCTTATACTTAAAGGTACAGCCGTTCGCCTCCAGATATGCGATCGCTTCGCAGAGCATGTGGTACTGGTCCCAGTCTTCCTTCTCTCCGGCCAGCGCCAGGTGCGAGAAGATGCCTTCCACATTGAGGCCCGGCAGCTTCGCCATCTTCAGCAGTTCTTCTTTATCGGAGGTACCCAGACGGTGGAAGCCCGTATCCATCTTCAGATGGACCGTCGCCTTCGTTCCCTTTGCAAGGGCGACGTCCGAAAGCGCTTTCGCGTGGCCGTAGTCGATGACGGTCTGGGTAAAGCGGCCATCCACGACGTGTTCCAGGAACCGCGCAGGCGTGTGACCCAAAATAAAAACAGGATAGTCCGGATAGGCATTTCTCAGTTCGATGGCTTCCGTAAGGGTCGCCACCGCCAGATAGGCGGCGCCGTGTTCCATGAGCGTGGGTGCGATCCCCACTGCGCCGCAACCGTAGCCGTTGGCCTTGATGACGGGCATGACAGCTACGTCCGGTCCAACCATATTCCGAATCTTATCCATATTGCGGCCGATCCGTCCCAGATCGACCGTTACGATCGTATCTCTTAACGTTTCCATATTATAACTCCCGTTTGTGTCGTTTGTGTGTAATGGTCTAAACCCTTGAAAATCAAAGGTTTCCGAGCAGCCGGAGCGCGGCTGTAGCCTCCATCAGGATGCCTGTTTTCATCGCCTCTTCGTCCGGGCACAGGAACTCACTGTGCAGCGCCTGGGGCTTGCCGGTCCAGTCTTTGGGCGTGGTGCCGACGTTCATGTAGACGCCGTCGCAGTACTGGGTGAAGAACGCGAAGTCGTCCGCGCCGAGGCTGGGGGCTTCCATGTAGTCGATGTGGTCTTTGCCGACGAGTTCAATCGCCAGTTCTTCCATGGTCTTTCCCAGTTCGATATCGTTTTCCAGGCTGGGGTAGCCGTCGTTGAGTTCGACGGTCGCCTTTGCACCGAAGCCTGCAGCGACGCCTTCCGCCGTCTGTTTTACCAGTGCCTTGATCTGCGCCATGGTCTTCATGTCCAGCGCCCGCAGGGTGCCGGAGAGCACCGCCGTGCCCGCCACCACGTTATCGGCGTTGCCCGCGTGGAACTGGCCGATGGTGACGACGCCGGGCTGGGTCGGTGCGAGATTTCTGGCGACGACCGCCTGCAGCGCCGTAACGATCTGGCTGGCTGCCAGAATCGCATCGATGCCGCGGTCGGGGTGAGCGCCGTGGCAGGCGACGCCCTCCACGGTGATGTGCACGTCGCAGGTGGCGGCGTTCATCTTACCGGGGCACAGCTGGATATAGCCGCTGGGAATGCCCGGTTCGATATGGAATGCGATGACCGCATCCACCGCCGGGTCCTCCATGCAGCCGGCCTTGATCATATTTTCCGCGCCGCCTTCCGCCTCTTCGTTGGGCTGGAACAGCAGCTTAATGTTTCCGCCGAAGGCTTCGGGCATGCTCTTTAAGACCATGGCCGTGCCAAGCAGCATCGCTGCGTGCATATCGTGGCCGCAGGCGTGCATCACGCCGGGATTCTGGCTGGCCCAGGCCACGCCGCTCTCCTCCGCAATGGGAAGCGCGTCGAAATCCGCCCGGATGCCGAGCCCCGTGTATTTCCCGGAAGGTGCGGGGCCGCTGCCGGGAACGGTGCCCACCACCGCCTTCTCCGGCGTGACCCTGTAGGATACGCCCAGCTTCTCCAGTTCTTCTGCGATGCGCCGGCTGGTCCGCTCTTCCTGTCCGGAGAGCTCCGGATGTTCGTGCAGGTCTCTGCGGAACGCTACGACCTGCGGAAAGATCTTATTGATTTTTTCTGTTACTTGTTTTTTGATGAAGTCATTCATAACCCTTACCTATTGCGGCTCTCTTATGACCGCAACCTTATTATAGCACTACCCCAAATGAAACCCAAGGGAACGGAAAATATCAGGGTCTGGTGCACAATATCCTGGCAAGGCAAGATCCACGAGTGCACCAGCGAACTTACCAAAGGACTGTCGATAATGTACTGCTGATTTAACGATTAGAACTTTTTGTTTTTCGGGATCGATTCCACAGCTGCGAAAACCTTCAGCATCAAGTACTTGGCAACGTTCACTGCTAACCACGACCAGATTACCACTAATATCCAATACAACACTAGGCCCCATATTTACCAAAAGTCCCTTTTCCATTTCATCCCGATTGCGATAAATTCCATCGACAAACCGCACCACTTTGCCGTAGACAGATAAGGGTCCACCAGACAACCGAGCATCACTGTGTCCTCCCAAGGCAATTTGCACATACGCATCTTTCCCCGCATTTTTGCAAATCTGCACCGCTTTAGGATCGCAGATAACAGCAAGCGCTGTGCCCTGCATTCTTCGCTGCAGAATACGCCGCAATACATGGGTCGTATCGCAAGGCCCCCCTGCTCCTGGATTGTCTGATCCATCGCCCAAGACTACAGGCCATTTTACACGTCCAGACATTGTTAGATCTAGTGCGTCATCCAAAGGTGTATAAGTTCTTTTCAGACTCTCTCTTCCTTCCCAAATAGCTGAAGCCAGCGTTTTAGCAGCATCTGTAGCAGTCTGCTTATCTCCATTAGATACTGCCAGTACTGCCATACCCATTCCCGGAATATTCGCGGGGAAAAAACCGTGTGCAATACGTAGTTCGACCAAGCTACATTTTCTCTTTATTTCATCTGCCAATTGGTAAAACCTAACTATTGGAGGGAGATCTGTCGGAAAAAGCGGCATTAGATAAGGCACCGAAGCAAATGCCATCACTGGTTTCAGATCTCCTCTTAATGTCTTCAGTAATAATTCTGCTGATCTCTTCCCTAACTCAAAGCAATCCGTATGTGGATATTTCTCACAAGGGAGCATCACCGTTGCGTTGTCCACCATTTTTTGTGTGATATTAGCATGAAGATCAAGTGTTACAAAAATGGGAATATCCCTGCCAATTTCCAACCGTAAACTCTGCAGAAGATCACCTTCTGCATCAGGATGGTCCTGGGCAACCATAGCACCGTGCAGATTCAGTAGAATGCCGTCAAAGGGACCATTTTCCCGAATGACATTGAGGATAGATATCTCAGCCAGGTCGTATACATCCCTGGAGACAGGGCCAGATGGGCCAGCGGAAAACATAATAGATGGAGTAAGAGATACATCCGAACACTTTTGCAGAACATCCAAATAGCCATTAACCTCGTTCTCTTCTCCCTGAATCTTTTCAAAGATCTCCTCCCCAAAAAAAAGGCGTCGTTTCTCAAAAGCGTTACGATCTGCGGGAACAGGAGAAAAAGAATTTGTTTCCTGAGAAAAACCACCAAAAAGAATCTTGTACATCAGTATCTCCTCAAAAGTGTGATCATTCTTTACCTGCTAAAACGATCGGCGAGCATTGTAGCTCGCCGATCATTCATTTCAAATATGTTTCTAAATCATAGAAACATTACTTCCAAGACCACTCATACACATAATACGGGCACTCATTGGAAGGATATACCTTAGCGTTCAAGCCTTTTGCCCACACGTAGGGAATCTCCTTATGCTGGATAGGAATATACGGAGCGTCGTCTACAATAATCTCTGTCAGTTCTTTATAGAGTTTTGCACGTTCTGCTTGATCGGAAGATGCGTCGCAGATTCTAAAAATCTCATCTACACGATCATTCTTATAGAATGCATAATTCTGGGACCCAATATTCCAAGATGCATACTTACCTGCCATATAAGACATATCAGCCTTATAATCTGTACCAGTCGTGCGCATCATATGCTCACCCTTAGCACAGTCCACACTCTCCGTGGCTCTCAAAGAAATTTCAATGCCAACTTGACTCCATTCTTCTTTCAGACAGTTAGCGATCTTTTCATGATAACTGCCGGGAATATACTCTAAAATGATACCATAATCGTCAAAGTTGATACCATCAGGGAATCCTGCTTCCACCAGTTTTTCCTTTGCTTTGTCCGGATTATAAGTATAATCCGTGGCGTCGGAGAAATCCACGCCAAAGCTGTTAGCACCAGTAAGAGCACGAGCAGGTTCAGCAAGACCATCATATGCAATCATAATAATGGATTCGTTATCAGTGGCATAATTTAATGCCTGACGCAACGCCTTGTTGTTCAGGGGTTCTTTCTCCAAATTAAGAGCAATATAGGCAGTATGCGGAGCCTGAACCAGTTGTGTATTAAAGTTTCCTGTATCCTTCAGAGGCTGATAATCGGAAACATTATAGCACATCATGAAATCAAGATCGCCATTTTCCAACTGGATCCTGGCAGTAGAAGCATCTGTGATAATCTTAAAATTAGCCGTTTCAATGGAGGCCTTACCAAGATGATAGTCCTCAAAAGCATCAACTATAATGCTAGTGTTCAAATCAACTGAACCATCCCGCAGCATATATGGGCCTGTGCCGCATGCAACATCGTAACAGGGCTGATTAGCAGTGTAAAATGCTTCGTTAACGATATACAGTCCTTGCAGCATAGAGATAAGCGCACCATAAGGAGTATTCAATTTTAAATCAAATGTATAATCTCCTGTTGCTTCTGCACTGTCCATCATAGAACAATAAGAACTCATTGCAGGAGAAGCAATAGCTGTATTCAGGGAATATGCCACATCGGAGGCCTTCAGTTCTTCACCATTATGGAATTTTATGCCTTCCTGAATTGTAAAGCTGTACGTGAGACCGTCTTCAGAGACAGTCCAATCTTTTGCCAGCCAGGGTACTACATCGCCGTTTTCGTCGATGCGAATAAGTGTCTCGTAGATGTTGTTGAAAACATAACAAGAAGCGTATTCAACTGTCTGATAAGGATCCAGCGTATTGATAGCAGATTCAACGTAAATCTTGACCTCATTTGATGTACCAGCAGAGTTTTCTCCGCTCTCACTGCTGCTGTTTTCTGCAGGCTGCGAAGTGCATCCGGCGAAAATGCCCATCAGCATTACGCAGATCATGAGAATCGATAATGCTTTCTTCATAATTCTCTCCTTCTTTCCAATACAATAGTTCTATTCGTTTATTTAATCCTCGCCAGTAGGCGAAGAATTAACCAAAGAATTAGTCTCTTCGTTCTACAGCAATGTACAAGCCGCGAAATGTCCCGGGTTTACTTCACGCAGTGGCAAATCTTTTTCTTTGCATTCAGGTCTGCAGTACGGACACCGAGCAGCAAAGCGACACCCAGGAGGCGGGTCAATGGGGTTAGTTACCTCACCGTGGATTACCTGAAGTTCTCTTGTTCTAGCAGATAGGTTCGGTACAGGAATTGCAGCCAACAACATCTTCGTATAAGGATGCAGTGGATTTCGGAATAATTCTGTCGCCCCGCATCGTTCGATGCATTGTCCAAGATACAGCACCGCTATCTCATCAGAAATATGCTTGACCACACTTAAGTCGTGAGTGATAAACATGTAAGCCAATCCCATTTGATCCTGGAGATCCATCAATAAATTTAGAATCTGAGCTTGAATGGACACATCCAATGCGGAAACCGGCTCATCACAGACGATAAACTCTGGATTTAGAGCCAAGGCACGAGCCACACCAATGCGTTGTCGTCTTCCGCCATCTAGTTCATGAGGATATGCATTATACAATCTATCTGCCAGCCCCACAGTATCCATCAGCTTTTTTACTCTGGCAACCATCTCTTCCCGTGAATGAAATAAACGATTGACAATCATAGGCTGCATAATGATATCCGAAACAGTCATATGAGGGTTAATACTGGAATAAGGGTCTTGAAATATAATTTGCATTTTACTGCGGAGCTGCCTCATTTCAGATTTTCTGGCTTTGGTAATATCTTTTCCTTCGAAGAGGATCTGTCCACTTGTTGGCTCCAATAAGCGCAGCATCGTACGACCCAGCGTGGACTTTCCGCAGCCTGATTCTCCTACAACGCCCAATGTTTTACCTGCCGGAATCGTCAGGTTGACACGATCTACTGCATGTAATTTACGACCACCTTTTACGTCAAAGTATTTACAAAGGTCCTTGACCTCGATCAATATTCTGGCTTCATTCATGAGAAACCTCCTTGAGTCCTTCAGAAAAACGATGGCAAAGGATAGTATGTGTTCCGCTAAGACTCGTTCTCGTGGGATGTATTTGCTTACATAGTTCCTCTGCATAAGGACAACGATCGGCAAAATAGCATCCGTCTGGCAGTTTTGTTGGATCTGGCATCAGACCTTCAATCGGAGTTAATCGATCTACTGCAGAATCCAAATCAGGAATTGCACCAAACAATCCCATAGTATACGGATGATGACTCCCGGGCGTAAAGATATCTTCAATGGAGCCGCTTTCCACTATCTCACCAGCATACATCACCAATGCGTCGTCGCACATTTGCGCGACCACCCCTAAATCATGAGTGATTAGCAGGATAGCAGATCCGACTTTTTTCTGGAGATCCCGCATCATGGCGAGAACTTGGGCCTGGACTGTTACATCCAAAGCCGTAGTAGGTTCATCCGCAATGAGCAGTTCCGGTTCACAAGCTAATGCGATAGCGATTACAACACGCTGTTTCATACCTCCGGAAAACTGATGAGGGTACTCAGTCTTACGTTCAGCAGGAATCCCAACAAGTTCCAAAACTTCATCAACTCGTCTTTCCAGTTCCTCCCGTGTTTTGTTCTCGTGATTATGATATTTCAGCGCCTCGTATATCTGGGAGCCCACCGTCATGACAGGATTTAAGCTCGTCATAGGATCCTGAAAGATCATAGAAATCTTTTCACCACAGATCTGTGTACGCATTTCCTCTTCAGACAAGCTATAAATATTTTTATCTCGGAAACAGATATTTCCACCAGTGACCCGTCCTGTACGATCCGGAAGCAGACGTAAGATAGATAGACATGTCGTCGTCTTTCCAGCACCCGTTTCACCTACGATGCCCAATGTCCGGCCACTCTTCACTTCCAGCGATACACCATTGACAGCTCGAACAGTTTCCAGTTCCGTCTGATATTCAATAAACAGATCTTCGATCTTCAGCAATATTTCGTCCATGGATCGATCCCCCTTTCTGTTTTAATCCTTCAGTTTCGGATCCAGTGCGTCCCGCAGACCGTCGCCAAACAAATTGAAGGAGAGAGCTGTAATGATGATGAACAGTCCAGGAATAAGCACCAGATATGGATTCTCCCGCATATACTGGCGAGCTTCCGAAAGCATCGTACCCCACTCGGGTTGGGGAGCCTGTACGCCCATACCTAAAAAACTAAGGCTGGAAGCTGTCAGAATCTTGCTGGCCACGCTTTGAGTAGTCTGCACAATAATGGGCCCCAATGCGTTTGGCATTATCTCCTTGAAAATGATACGCCCGTTTCGAGAACCGTATGCGCGAGCTGCTTCTACATAATCGCTGCCAACGATAGGCAGCATGGCTGAACGGGACAGACGACAGAATTCAGGCAAACTAGAAAGACTCATTGCAATAAATAGATTTACTGCGCTTCCACCCAGAGCAGCAACAATACAAAGAGCCATCAATGTTGCTGGGATAGACATGAGCATGTCCATAATGCGCATAATAATGTCATCCACTTTACCTCCATAAAAGGCCGTAACTGCGCCTAGTGTTCCGCCTGTCAACAAGGATAATAGTGCTGCGGAGATCCCAATGGATAAAGATATGCGAGAACCGAACATGACCCGAGTGAACACATCACGTCCATACATATCCGTGCCAAACCAGTGCTCTGAAGAAGGTGCCTGCAGACGATTGTGCGCGTCCTGCCGATAAGCATCATCTTCATTACAGATAACACCGGCAAATAAAGCGCAGAATACAATTAGACACAGCAGAATCAGGCCTATGATCGCGCTTTTATTTTTTCTTAAACGACGCCAAAATTCCTTTAATTTTCCCCGCCTCTTCTCGTTTGTACGGTCCATGATCCATCCCCCTTACTTAGAACTATATTTAGCCTTAATACGAGGATCCACCACCGCATAGAGCAGATCCACTGCCAACATCACCAAACTGTAACATGCTGACAAGAAAATGAGTGCACCCATCACAACCGGGATGTCTTTGCTTTTGATGCTGGAAATAATCAGGCTACCAATGCCTGGCATTGTGAATACGGTTTCACAAATCAGTGCCCCGCCAAGTAACGAACCAAATATAGAGCCCACGGTTGTAATAACCGGAAGTAATGCATTGCCGAAAGCATGCTTCCAGATAATCACGCGTTTAGGAACGCCCTTAGCCTGTGCAGTCTTTAAGTAATCCATACGGATAACATCCAGCATGGAAGACCGAGTAATCCTAAGCACGCTGCAGCCATTCGCGAGAGAAATTGTAATAGTTGGAAGAATAAATTCTTTCAAGGTAGTATGACCAGTAGAAGGTAACCATCCAAGATACAAACAAAAAACCAGTACTAGCATCATGGCAACCCAAAAGGAGGGCATGGCCACAATGGTCATAGCTAGAATGCTTATAATGTTATCTATGCGCGTATTTTGTTTTACAGCGCTTAGGATACCTAAAGGGATCCCAAACACGCAGGAACCTATCATACCGCATAGGGCCAGCTTAAAACTTACAGGGAAGCGTTTCAAAATGACCGCAAACACTGGCTGGCCGGATTTATAAGAATTCCCGAAATCAAAATGAAAAATAACGTCCTTTACATAACTTGCGAACCGGGTGATAAAAGGATCGTTCAATCCCATTTCGTCACGCAACTGCTCTACAGCTTCCGCTGTTGCCGTTTGACCCAAGATGAGCCGCGCAGGGTCGCCAGGAATCATATCTAGGATCGCAAATATAATAAAAGCGATACCAAGAACTACAGGAATGATTTCGATCAACCGTTTAATAATGTACTTTGTCATATACACCGTCCCATCTGTCTGTCCTCTGCTATCATTCAGAACAGAACATGCTCTATATGAATCAAATGCAAAAAACATGCCATAACAAAAAGGACGTCCTATAAGGAAGGATGATTCAACGACGATCAAATTCGTCCTAATTTCAGGACAAGAGTTCCGAAATTCAGGACAGAACACAATTTAATGTGATAGAATAAATCTCAGAAAACAATCGTCTTCGCCCTTCCAGGAGGAACCCATATGGAATTCATTCAAGATTCTCACGTTATCCAATCTATGATGGATAATATTAACCGCGGACTGATTTGTGTGGACGATGCTATGCGTATCGTATTCAGCAACGCAAAGAGTCGAACAATTACGGGTATCGCTGTCGATTCCCCCGCTGAACATCCTGCAGGCCAATTGGAACCTGGAGATATCGTAATTATCGCTGACAATATGTTTAATAGTGATGATGGACACATCGGCCAAGAGGGCCTTCAATGCTTGAATGTACACGATTCAAGCATTGAAGATAACGATATTTTCTTATGTGCAGCGATTTACCGAAATGAAGAAGCAGAACCCGTCTACAAACATTTAAAAGAGCACCCCATTAATCGTGCCGCAACTTTACAAACGACTTATTTTGGGTTTGACATTACCGCCTCTGTCAATGATGAAACAGGAGAAGCACTCATCACAGTGAACGGAGCAGCTTATCCTATGCACTACTATCACAATATTTGCAATACTGTGGTAATCGATGGCCGTAACGGATCCATAAAATTCGTACAAGCTCTTGGCTATAGCGCGCGCAGGGAGGGTGCAGGGGAACTGCTCCGCGGTGCAGTCTTCCAAGCTAAGTGTCGAGAAGCATTCGATGTAGATATTAAAGGGCGCTATATATCTGACCTCTTTGATTGTCCTCCCCTGTTGGATGATATCCAAGGTATTCTTGAGAGAAAAGCAGGGCGCATCAACGATAGACTCTATCGAATCAACCAGATTCCTTTTATTTCTGATATCATTCCTTGGTCAACAGGCGAGGATGATAGTATTCAAGGAGCATTCCTGTTGCTTACAAATATAGAGGATCTACTATCCTCCATAGAGCATGGCAATAACATATTGCGAGAAATGGAAGATCTCGAACACCAATCACACCTAATTAGCCCAGACCTTCCAGCTAATGCATTGGCGGGTATTACAGGACACAGTGCTCGTATTACAGAAGTGAAATATCTAGCCTGCAAGGCAGCCAAAAACGAATTTACGGTATGCATTACAGGAGAAAGCGGCACAGGAAAATCAGTGCTTGCTAGGGAAATCCACCGAATGGGAAACCCTGCAGCACCCTTTGTGGAGGTCAATTGCAACGCCATTTCTCAATCTCTATTTGAAAGCGAACTATTCGGCTATGTAAAAGGAGCTTTTACAGGAGCCCGCAGTGAAGGGAAAGTTGGTTTTTTTGAAGCGGCAAATGGCGGTACGATTTTCCTCGATGAAATTGGAGATCTACCTCCAGATATTCAGATTAAGTTGCTGCAAGTACTTCAAAACAAGACAATTTACAAAGTCGGATCTACAAAACCCTTAAAAATTCATGTTCGAGTGATCGTCGCTACAAATCAGGATTTGAAGAAGCGTATTGAAGAAAAAAAATTTCGCAGCGATCTGTATTACCGAATCAATGTTTTCCCCATTGAAGTACCTCCGCTTCGCGAGAGAAAAAGCGATTTGTATCTGCTGGTAAATAGCATTATGACTCGTACCTGTGAAATGTATGGACTTGAGACAAAACAACTATCAGAGGAAGCAATTCACTTATTAATTTCTTATGATTGGCCAGGTAATGTTCGAGAACTGGAAAATGTAATCGAACGTGCTGTTACCTTGTGTGAATCTAACATGATCTATCCAGAACACCTGCGACTAGAAAACCCTGAGATTCCCCTTACCATGCGAGCACAACTAGATGTTGAGGAAAAACGCATTCTCGAAAAAACACTTTTGAAATACAATGGCGACAAGGAAAAAGCTATGAAAGAGCTGGACCTATCTAGATCAGTCTTTTACCAACGTCTAAAAAAGCATGGCCTTACTGCGTAAAGATCATAAAAAGCGCCTTCGTTTTAAAAGCGAAGGCGCTGATAACACATAATGGTCGCCTGAATTCTAGAACAGTTGGGTTTCTCCCTCATATACAACCAATGTAGGGCCAGTCAAGTAGATGCCTTTCAACGGAAATGCACTGCCACCTTCAATTGTAACTGATAGTTCTCCACCGGGTACATGTACCTTTGTATCCATAGCATCTACACGGCCTGAGCGAAGCAAATCAGAAACAACACAACCGGTTCCAGTACCACAAGCAAATGTAAAATCCTCCACATAGCGTTCATATGTGATCAATTCCACAGTTCCATCTGCAAGAAGTTCATAAAAATCAACATTAGCTCCTTTCGGAAAATAGTGGCGAAGATATTCACCTAACGGGCGGAGGCTTTCCTTGTCGATCGATTTTAACCCTTGAATCTCCAAGGCGACATGAGGCAAACCCGGATCACCCATTTCCATATAATCGCAAAGATAAATAGTACCTCTAAACTCTACAGGTTGGGCATCTTTTACAACAGAGATATCGTTCAGTCTAATGCGGTAAGAGGTTTCGTCTATACGTTCGCCAACCACCATCCCGGCTGGCGTAGCAATATACTGTTTTTTTCCCTTGGAAAATCCATGCTCGTACGCAAACCGGGATACACAACGGGCACCGTTTCCGCACATTTCACCAGCATTCCCATCCGCATTGTAGAACAACATGTCTACATCCGCCCCTTTTCCTGCTCCACTTTCCAGGAACATGACACCATCGGCACCTACGGACATCCGACGTTGACAAAGTTTTCGGGCAATCCCACCCATTTGATCTTTTTTAATTTTTTCAAGGCGATTATCAACAATGATAAAGTCGTTGCCCGCCCCTTGCATTTTTGTAAACTTCATTGAAGCATCCTTTCTGAATGGTACTCTGCTAAAATACTATGCAAAAACCATGCCGACAGCTTGCCTAAAGAAAACGATACATCATCTATATTTTAGCTGACATAATGGTGCTATACTTAGCATAAGCCTTTTAAACAAATAAATGTTGTTTTTTTGGCATGTTCTTTGCATTCTAGTTTGATTATAATTGTTTCATTGAATAAAAGAGGCATTTTAATGGAAATAGGATTTCGACCATTTGACGAACAGGGCCGCATGATCTGCGGCGGTAGAGCCTGCAAGGCGCAGCGCGGCGTCGTCTCCGCGGGAAGAGCGGAAGCGGCGGAGGCTGGCAGGGAGATCCTGCGGATGGGCGGCAATGCCGTAGATGCTGCGGTTGCGGTCGCCTTCGCGCTTGGCGTCTGCGAACCCAACGCTTCCGGCATCGGCGGAGGCGGCTTTATGCTGCTGCGCAGCGCGAAGACCGGCGAAAGCGTCTTTTTAAACTTTCGGGAGAAAGCGCCGAAAGCGGCGGAGCCTGCCATGTACGAGCCCGGCTCGCCCGGGTCAAACTACGATAAACACCTGCGCAATGTTTACAGCGGCACCGCAGCAGCGACCCCCGGCGACGTGGCGGGCCTTCTGTACGCCCTGGAGCACTACGGCACCCTGGACCGCAAAACGGTGATGGCGCCCGCCATCCGCCTGGCGAAGGAAGGCTATATCGCAACCCCTTTGCTGGCAGCGGATATCGCAGAGCATGCGGAACAGCTTAAGAAATACGGCGACGGCTGGAAGATCTATCTGAAGGACGGCAGAGCGCCGAAGGCTGGCGAATCTCTGAGAAATCCGGATCTGGCGGATACGTTGGAGCAGATCGCGGAGAACGGGCGGGACGCCTTCTACAAAGGCGCAATCGCGGAAAAGATCCTGGAGCGGGTCCAGCTGGACGGCGGACGGATGACCGCGGAAGATTTGGCAGGGTTTGAAGCCAAAGTCCTGCAGCCCGTCCGGGGCACCTACCGGGGCTACGAGATCCTGTCCTCGCCCCCGCCCTCTTCCGGCGGCACCCACGTGGTGCAGATCCTCAATGTGCTGGAACACTTCAACATAGGTGCCATGGAAGTCAACAGCCCGGAATACATCCACCTGTTTTCCGAGATCTTCAAGATGTGCTACGCCGACCGCATGCGCTACATGGGCGATCCGGACTATGTGGACGTGCCGCTGGAGGGACTGGTGTCGAAGGAATATGCGGCGAAGCTGGCGGAGCGGGTAGACCTGGCGAAGGCTCATGCACCGGCCTGCGGTGACCCCTGGCATACCGAGAGCATGTCCACGACCCATTTTTCCATCGCGGACGCGGAGGGAAATCTGGTCGCCTGCACCCGGACGATCAACCATTTCTTCGGCAGCTGCGCTGTGCCTCAAAATTGCGGATTTCTGCTCAACGACGAGATGGAGGACTTCTCTATCGACCCCGCCTCAAAAAACGCCGTAGCGGGCGGAAAAGTGCCTTTAAGCTGCATGTCTCCGACGTTCCTCCTCAAAGACGGAAAGCCGGTGGCGGTGGTTGGAAGCCCCGGCGGCATCCGCATCATCTCTTCGGTGGTGCAGGTGATCTCCAAGATCGTCGACCACGGCATGGACATCGAGAGCGCCGTGAATTCACCCCGCTTCGGAGACGATACAACGGACCGCATCATTTACGAAAGCCGCATTCCCCGGGAGACGATCGACGCGCTGGAAGCATTGGGCCATAAGATGCAGCAGTTCCCGGATTGGGACCGCGTGATGGGCGCCACGAACTCCGTCGCCTTCCTGCCGGACGGCACCCTGGCCGGCGCCGCAGATCCCAGAAGAGACGGACTGGCGGTGGGGATCTAGCAGAACCCCGAGACGAAAATCAAAAAGACTGGTGAGATCTCTCCCACCAGTTTTTTTCAATTGCTTTACAAACTTAGAACAGCTTCTTGCCCTGCAGCAGAGTACCCAGCAGAGAGGATACGCCTGCGGCGTTGTTGGAGCTGGTCTTCTTGCCGGAACCGGACAGTGCGCCGGCCAGGCCCATGATGTCGTCCAGACCGAAGCCGTCGTTCTTCTTCGCGGAAGAGCCGCCGGACAGCGCGCCTGCGATGCTCATGATGTCGTCCAGACCGAAACCGTCGTCCTTCTTCGCAGAAGATGTGGTCTTGCCGGAGCCGGACAGAGCAGTTGCCATGCCCAGAATATCGCCCAGATCCAGACCGTCGTTGGTCTTCGCGGAGGAAGTCTTCTTGCCGGATGTGGTCTTCTTACCGGAGGTCGTGTTGACCCCGGAGAGGCTGGACAGCAGCGCCATCAGCTCTTCGCTTTCGCTGGTCTTCTTGGCAGCGGCAGCCTGCTGTGCAGCAGCGGCTTCCGCGGCAGCCTGAGCAGCCTGCTTTTTCTTCGCAGCTGCTACGGCGGTCAGCAGAGCGGGAGCGGCGATGGCCATGATCTTCGCCATCTGCGCGGTGGAAATGCCGGACTGCTTGGCAAGAGAAGCCTGCGCGGCAGCGGTGTTCTCCTTGGAACCGTAGATCTTGTCCAGGATCTTGGCGCCGTCTTCTTCGTCTGCGTTCTTGATGAGGCTTACGATATCCGCATTGCTCAGCTTGCTGAGGTCATGCTGATTCAGAGCGTTCATCAGGCTGCTCGCACCCTGCTGGGTGGAAGCGTTGGTCTTCATCTGGCCCAGCATGGAAGGCAGTGCGGAAAGCAGCGCCATCGTTGCCTGGTCCTGAGAAGTGGAGGTTTTGCCGGACAGAGCGGAAATGCTGTCGGAAGTACCGAGGCCGCTGGCCAGCAGGTTAAGTAAGTCCATGTTAGATGCCATTCTTTTTAGTCTCCTTCTATACAATCATTCGGCGCAGATGCGCCCATCGATACCGTAAGTTATTCGCCGGACTGCGCTTTTTCTTCCTTGCCGTTCGCGCAGAAGTCGCAAGGGTCGGTGCGGCCTTCCTCGAAGGCCTGCTCGATCGTCCCGTGGAAGACTTCCTTGGAGCGCAGCAGCGTCGGGCAGTCCGGGTCAAAGTGATAGGACTTGGAATATCTCGCCCAGTAGCATTCCCCGCCGTAGCCCAGGGCCTGCAGTTCCGCCTCGTTCAGGTCGTCGATGGTCACCGGGTTGTAGTCGATGGATGCGCCCATGGTCGCGACCGCTGCGATCGCCGCAACGATGACCGCGATCTTCTTGCTCTTGGGGTCAACGTCCTTGGACAGCAGGAAGATAACGATGAGCGGCGCAAACGCGATGACCGACATGATGGCGCCGAACTGGTTCTGCCAGAACTTCCCCGCCGGCGGATCGATGTGGTTCGCCTTCTTCCAGAACTGGGCTGCCACGATGCACAGCACGGCGTCTACGATGACCGCCAGCAGGCAGGGCCACAGCACGACCAGTTTTCTGAACAGGAAGATCGCTGCGATCTCGCAGGCGATGGCCAGGATCCACAGCACGATCGCGATGGTGCGCTTTTTTCTGGCGTCCGCTTTGCGCTGGCTCTCTGTCTTAGCCTGGTCACGGATATCGGTTATGACACGGTCTTCTCTTGCTCTGGATTTTTCTGCCATAGGTACCTCCTTTTACAGTTTGGGGCCCGCCGCCACGATCTCCGCAGAGGCTGTCGTGTATTTCTTGAAGTTTTCGATAAAGCTGTTCGCCAAGGTCTTCACCTTTTCGTCGTAGACCGTCTTGTCCGCCCAGGTGTTCGCCGGGATCAGGATGTCGGAGGGCACGCCTTCGACGGAGGTGGGCACTTCCACGCCGAATACGGGGTCGGTCACGAATTCAGCCTTCTCGATCTCGCCGGTGAGGGCCGCGGTGACCATGGCACGGGTATAGCGGAGCTTAATGCGCTCGCCGGTGCCGTTCCAGCCGGTGTTGATGAGGTAGACTTTGGCGCCTGCCTCGACCTTTTCCATCAGCATCTTCGCGTACAGCGCCGGATCCAGGGGCAGGAACGGTTCGCCGAAGCAGGTGGAGAACGTGGGAACGGGTTCCTTTACGCCGATCTCGGTGCCTGCCAGCTTGCTGGTAAAGCCGCTCATGAAGTAGTACGCCGCCTGGTTCTTATCCAGCTTGGAGATGGGAGGCAGCACGCCGTAGGCGTCGGCCGTCAGGAAGATGACGGTCTTGGGGATGCCGCCCATGCCGGACAGTTCCGCGTTGGGGATGTATTCAATGGGGTAGCCCACGCGGCTGTTGACCGCGAGAGAGTCGTCGTAGAAGTCGAATTCTCTGGTCTCCGGGTCCATCACGACGTTCTCCACCAGGGAGCCGAACTTGATGGCGCCGTAGATCTCGGGCTCGTTCTCCGCGGACAGGTTGATGCACTTCGCGTAGCAGCCGCCCTCGAAGTTGAAGACGGAATCCTCGGACCAGCCGTGCTCGTCATCGCCGATGAGCTTTCTGTTCGGGTCGGCGGACAGCGTAGTCTTGCCGGTACCGGACAGGCCGAAGAATACGGCCGCGTCGCCGTCCTTGCCGATGTTGGCGGAGCAGTGCATCGGGAAGACGCCTTCCTTGGGCATTAAGTAGTTCATGACGGAGAAGACGCTCTTCTTGATCTCGCCGGCATACTGGCTGCCTGCGATCACGACCATGTGCTTCTCGTAGTCGATGATGATAGCCGCTTCCGAGCGGGTGCCGTCGAATTCGGGGATGCACTTGAATCCCGGTGCCGCGATGATGGTGAAGTCTTCGCGGAATTCCTCGAGCTGTTCCTTGCTGGGTCTTCTCAGCAGCTGGTGGATGAACATGTTCTGGCTGGCCAGCTCGGTGACCACGCGGAACGCCTTCTGATGCTTGGGATCTGCGCCGGCGAAGCCGTCGAACACGAACACGTCCTTATTCTGCAGGTAGGCGACCACCTTGTTATAGATAGCGTCGGATTTCTCCTGGGAGATGGGCTTGTTGACGCTTCCCCAGGCGATCTCGTCGTGCACGCCTTCGCTGTCGACGATGAATTTATCGTTGGCGGAGCGGCCGGTGTACTTGCCGGTCTTGACCACGAGAGCACCGGTAGTGCTGAGGGTGCCTTCCCCTCTTCTGAGCGCGTGTTCCGTGAGTTCCGCCGGCGTTAAGTTGCGATAGACCGCTTTCGCATTGATGATGCCCAGGTCTGCCAGGGCAGCTTCGATATTCATTTTCTTTGTTCCCCCTTAAGGTTCCAACCGTTGATTTATCTCTTTCGGAGCAGGGCGAAAAAGAGCCTTTGCTCCTAACTAAAATAGTAAATCCTGCAGGGGGTAAAGTCAAATAAAAAAGGACGTGCCCTGAGCCTGTCGAAGGGCACATCCAATCTTTATTTCATATAGTTCGCGAACACCGTGGCGATCTCGGCTCTCGTAGCCGTTCCCTGGGGATCCGCCAGATTGCCGGGCTTCCCGGAGAGTATGCCCTCCGCTCTCGCCCACAACAGTGCAGCTTTCGCGTAATCGTGGACTTTCGCGGCGTCCGCATAATTCAGCTGTCCCTCCTGCGCCGGAGCGCTGGCATAAGCCCAGAGGATCGTGGCCAGCTGCTCGCGGGTCACCGGGTCGCTGCCGTGGAAAAATCCATCGGCATAACCCGTCATGTAGCCCTTTTCGATGGCCCAGGAAGCGGCCTTGCCGTACCAGCCGTCCACCGTTACTGTATCCACCGCTGGTTGACCCGCTGCATTATACAGGATCTGCACGATCTGTCCGCGGGTGGCCGTAAGCTGCGGGGAGAAACGCTCCGTCGAAGTGCCGCCCATCAGATCCTTGGTCTTCGCTGTCTTGACATAGGGGTAGAACCAGTCGGACAGAGAGACATCGTGGTAAGCCAGACGGCTCTCATCATCCTCCGCTTCCAGCAGCAAGTTGGCAAAGTAGATCACGTTTTCACCCGCCGGAGCGGCCTCTGCCTTGTGGGAGGTCTTAAAGGGAACTCCTTCGATGAGGGTATCGTCGCCAACCAGCAGGTAGCGTTCGTTCTCTCTGCCGGAGAGAGCACCGTAAATGCCTTCATATACAGGGTCGTTCCACGCGCAGTCCACGCCGTACCAGACGCCGTCGATGCGGACCTGGTTCCACATATGGTATTCGGAATGGCCGTTAGGCTGCGTCGCGACGCCGGTCGTGAGAACACAGGGAATGCTCAGTTTGTCGCAGATGATCTTGAATGCCTTGGAATAGCCGGAACAGACCGGACCGTTCGTGCCTTCGGCACCGGTGAGAGCGGTAATGCCCTGCCGCGGCCGGTTACCGATCTTTGTCAGATCTGCGCTGCGGTTGTATTCGTTATGAAGGGTGAGCCAGCGATTGATCGCCGCCACCACAGTCCGCACGTCGCTCGCAGGAAGAGACTGCACGATCTGGTTTGCCTGGGCTTCACGCGTCTGGATGCCGCTGCTGATCGACCCCTTCGCAGCGTACTCCGGGGACCGCATGGAGTAGCCTTTGTCATCCGCCAGGACCAGGAACAGATACGATGCCGCGTTGTCTCCCTTCGTGGTGAGCACGCGGACCTTGGCGTCGCCGGTAAGCCAGAAGACGCCGGGATTGTCTAATTCGAAGGCTCGGTAAACCGCCAGGACAGCATCCTTTGCGGCGATCACATCCTTGTCGTGGGAGGCATTGCCGGCCTTGGGCACAGACATGACGTAGACCCCGTTGAACGTGGTAGTCCGAACGCGGTCGCCCACCTTCAGGTTCGCGAAATCGATAGCCTTATCGCCGGGGCCGATACCTACCGCGTAGAACGCTTCGTCGGAGAAATTCTGTTCGGCAATATCCGCAGTTCCTTCTCCTGCGAGATACAGAATGCCTTTATCCAGCACTTCCAGCGCATAGTCCAGGTCGTAGTTGTGAGGCGGCACCGGATCGGTCTCGGGCAGCACCCAGATATCCTCATCCTCAAGAACAGAGGAATCGTCACCGTTGCCGGCCAATTCTTCGTAAAATGCGGCCTCTTCTTCTGTGAAATCCGCCCTGTCTTCCCAGGAATAGCCGTCCGGAGCTCCAGTCAGGGGCACTTCGCTGTTGGCGATCTGACTGCCGCCTCCGCCGCCACCGCCGGAGAGCGCCAATTTTGCGATGGGCTCGACCTTCGTTTCCCCGCAGTAGGTGCAGGTGTAGGTCATTTCTCCTTCTTCGTCGACGGTCGCTTCTTTGTTCACCGTGCCCGCGTCCCAGGTGTGGGTCTCAGGAGTCGTTGCGTAATCACAATCGTCGCATTCCTGCCAGTGGCCGGAAGCATCGTACGCGATGGATAAGATGTGAGCAATGGGAGTTGTCGCGTGATCACAATCCTTGCACGCCTCCCAATGACCGGAAGCATCGTAATGTCGTTCCAGTGTGTGGGCAGTAACAGCTGTCTTATAGTCACAGTCTTTACAAGCATCCCAATGGCCAGCAGCATCGAAGTTTTGTTCAAACTCGTGCGGTGTATGCGGGATCGGAGTTTCATAATCACAGCCGGTGCATTCTTCCCAATGACCTTCGTCATCGTAACACGGGACCAGCGTATGCGCTTCCAACTCACCTGCGCCGCCGCAGAGATCGCACATATGGTTATGCCCGGAAAGAGTATAGCCCATTGCAGTAGTAAACACGTGATCTTCGGTAACCGTCGCGCCGCAGACCGCGCATGTATAACTGTGCTGCGTCGTATTGATGCTTGTATACGTAGTACTTGCATCCGGCGTATGATCCGTGAGGGTAAGATAATTTTCGAAGGTGAGGATAAGGGTCTTTTGATCGACCGAGAGTTCTTTGCTGTCCGGCGTTATCTCAGCACCGCCGGCAAGTTTCACAACTGCATCTTCCGACAAAAAACCGGGATCCGAACCTAGGATCGTTACAGCAAGGACCAGATCATAGTCTCCAACGTCGGCAGCCTTTACCTCGTAATTCGCTGTACCGCCCGAGACCGAGACAAGGGTATTCGAAGTGCCATGCTTTACATAGGCCTGATGCAGCTGATACCCTGCTGAAGGATCTACTGTTCCAGTCAGCCGAACGGTACCCCCAATATGGGCCTGTGTTTCTGTTAGGGAGGCGACATTCGTGATCGCCGGATCCAAACAGGATACCACACGCCAACGGACCGTAAGCGTATTCGTATCAGGGTCTATCTCAAAATACTCTTCCGAATACGTCTCCTGACGCTTGACCAGAACAGTGCCTGCATCCGGCGTATCCACATAGACAGTCAGCATATCCGGATCATCATCAAAATCAAAGTCAGAAGGATTCGGAGCGATCTTAAACGTCACATAGTAGGTCGTTCCCAGTTCCCATGTCATCGAGACAGGTTCGATCCCGGCGACGGAAAACGCACTTTCCGGGATGACGCTATTTTGGCTTGTCCGCGCTGCCAATCCGCTGATCGACGCTGCAGATCCAGCTGGATAATACCTTTCCAATCCGGAAATGTGAATATTCGTTACCGCCTCTGCCGCATGCACAGGCCCCGGGAGAAATGCAAAACAAAGGACGATGGCAACCAGTATGGATATTGACCGTTTCACCATAAACGTTTCCTCCTAAAAGATTCCACAAAAGGGCGGCCGAATGGCCACCCTCCTGCGGTCCCGCCTGGCGGGATTTGCTGTATGATGAGAAAGTTGAATGCTTATTCTTCCTCTTCCCTGCGGCGTCTCGCGAGGATCGCGATTCCCACAAGGGATGCGAGGCTCACGCCTGCCCATGCGTTCGTGCGGCGGTCATCGCCGGTGAACGGAGACAGAGGCACGTCCTCTTCGTCGAGTTCTTCCTCTTCTTCGTATCCGGACAGCGGCGTATCGCCGTCGTCGAGATACTCATCCTCGTCGAAACCGGGTTCGGGAGGATTCGGTCCATCCGGAGGCGTCAGCGGCGTATCCGGATCGTCGATCGGTTCGTCGGGCGTATCCGGATCATCCGGAGGTATCGGTTCGTCCGGAGGCGTCGGCTTGTGCGGTCTGCGGTAAGTGTTTGTGATGTCAACGAGGATCTCCTCTCTGCCGTCCTCGCTAAAGACCGGCTCTGCCGCGATCTCCGTGCGGTAGCGTGCGACTTCGTCCTCCGTTACGGAGTATTCGATTTCCACGCTGCCCTCGCCTTCGACTTTCTTATAGCGCGGCAGCTCCGTAAACGTGTACGTCCAGGTGTTGCCGTCCTCTGCCGCTGCGTCTTCCGCAACCGGCTTTGCGATCACTTCGCCGGCCTCGTCGACTTCTGCCGCCGCGGGTGCCGTAAGGGTGACCACATCGATCTCCTCGCCGTCCGCCAACAGCCGGATCGTAATGCTCTCCGGCCTGGTGTTGTAGCGGTTTTCGTAGTCGTCCCATGTCTTGGTGACCGGGATCTCGATCGTCTCGGGTTCGTGCTTATTGGTGATGTCGTAGCCCTGTTCGCTGTACGTTGCCGTATAGCCTGTCGGGTGACCCTCCACCAGTGCGATCTCGTCTTCCGTTACGGAGTACTCGATCTTGTGGCCAACCTTGCCCGGCTCATATTTATCCAGGTTGGTAAACGCATATGTCCAGTTGCCCTGTTCGTCCGGGGTAACAGCCACGCTGTCCACCTTAGTGCCGTCCGCCAGCAGGTTGACGGTGATGGTTTCGGGACGGATGCCGTCCAGATCGTCCTCATCTGCCCAGAACTTCCGGCCTCTGACCGAGGTCTTTTCGATCTCGTGGGTGTTGGTGATCTTGATCGTGCCGCTGTCATCCTTGACAGCAGTCAGCGTTACTTCATCGCCCTTCTTGGTATAGGATGCGCCTTCCGGCAGCGTTTCTTCTACCGAGTAGACGATCTTTGTGCCGTTCTCATAGACCGGCAGCTTTTCCCAGACGTTAGTCCAGGTATTTTCCTTGCTTCCAACGGTAACGGGATCGCCGACCGCAGTCTTGGTCTCGCCCACCGTCTTGTACAGCTGAACCGTCGCATCCGCAGGTCTCTTGCCATCCTGGTCGCTGTTGTCGCCCCAGGTCTTATTGACCGTGATCTTGGTCGTTTCCGGCGTGTAGCTGTTGGTGATGGTGATCGTACCACTGTCGGTCACCTTGGCCTGCAGGGTCGTATCGTCGCCGCTCTTGGTATATTCCGTGCCGTCGGGCAGGGTCTCTTCCACAGAGTAAGTGATAACACTTCCATCTTCGTAGACGGGCAGGGACACCCAGGTATAAGTCCAAGCGTCCTTTTCCGCGCCTACGGTGATGGCGGCGCCGACCGCAGTCTTGGTCTCCCCTACCGTCTTGTACAGCTGAACCGTCGCATTAGACGGTCTCTTGCCGTCCTGGTTGCTTGCGTCATCCCAGGTCTTTTCGACAGTGACCTTCGTGCTCTCCGGCGTGTAGCTGTTTGTGATGTCGATTATACCGCTGCTGCCCTTCTTGGCTGTCAGGGTCGTATCGTCACCGCTCTTGGTATAGACTGAGCCCTCCGGCAGCGTTTCTTCTACCGAGTAGACGATCTTTGTGCCGTTCTCGTAGACCGGCAGTTCGCCCCATTCATAAGCCCAGAGTGTAGTTGCACCTTCATCAGTAGCAGGTACGATTTCAATAGAAACGGGATCGCCGACCGCAGTCTTCGTCTCGCCCACTGTCTTGTAGAGCTGAACGGTTGCATTCACACTGGATCTCTTGCCGTCCTGGTCGTTATTATCGTCCCAGGTCTTGGTGACCGTTACAGTGGTCTTTTCCGGCGTATAGCTGTTGGTGATGAGAATTTCCTTCGTTTCGCCTTCCGCCGCAGTCCACGTTACATCATCGCCGCTCTTGGTATACTCCGTGCCGTCAGGCAGCGTTTCCGTAACAGAGTACTTAATCGCCGTGCCGTTCTCGTAGACCGGCAGGTTCTTCCAGGTATAGTTCCAAGCGTCCTTTTCCGCGCCTACGGTGATGGCGGCGCCGACCGCAGTCTTGGTCTCCCCTACCGTCTTGTACAGCTGAACCGTAGCATTAGACGGTCTCTTGCCGTCCTGGTTGCCGCTGTCGGCCCAGTTCTTCGTTACCTTAATGGATGTTTCCTTCGGGGCATAGGTGTTGGTGATTACCTTGCTTCCACCGTTTGCTACGGTAACTGCCTCTGTCGTATCGCTGGTGTAACCGTTTGCAGTCTCCAGTGTTTCCACAACGCTGTAGGTGATTTCCTTGCCGCCTGCGTGAGTCGGGAGTTTCTCCCACTTCTTGCTCCAGTTATCCGCTGCTCCGACAGTTACGGTCTCCACATCAGTCGTGGTCCCATTCACTGTCTTCTTCAGCGTGACCTTTGCAACAACACCGCTTCTCTTGCCGTCCTGGTTGTTCTTATCGTCCCACTTCTTTGTAACAGTGATACTAGTTTCACCAGGCGTGTAACTATTCTTGATCGTCTTGCTTCCACCGTTTGCTACGGTAACTGCCTCTGTCGTATCGCTGGTGTAACCGTTTGCGGTCTCCAGTGTTTCCACAACGCTGTAGGTGATCTTCTTGCCGCCTTCATAGACCGGCAGATTCTCCCACTTCTTGCTCCAGTTATCCGCTGCTCCGACAGTTACGGTCTCCACGTCAGTCGTGGCCTCGCCAACAGTCTTCTTCAGCGTGACCTTCGCAACAACGCCGCTTCTCTTGCCGTCCTGGTCGTTGTTATCGTCCCAGGTCTTGTTGACGGTAATGCTTGTTACTTCCGGCGTGTTCTTATTCGTGATCGTGCCGGTTCCACCGTTAGCGATTGCGACCTCTGCTGTTCCATCGATCGCATAGCCGTTCGAAGTCGTCAGAGTTTCTGCAACGCTATAGGAGATCGGCTTACCGCCTTCGTGAGTCGGCAGGTCGTTCCATGTCTTGCTCCAATTGTTATCTGTTCCGACTTCGACTGGGTCACCGACTGCAGCCTTAATACTTTCGACAGTCTTGTACAGTTGAACCGTCGCAACGACGCCGCTTCTCTTACCGTCCTGGTCGTTCTCATCGTCCCAGATCTTCTTGATCGTTACAGACGTCGTTCCGGGTTTATACCCGTTCGTGATAACCGTAAGAGTCGCATCCTTCAGGTCTTTTTCGGAACTCGTGAGAGAGTAACCTTCCGGCAATTTAGCTTCTTCCCAAGTATATGTGATTTCCTTACCATCCGCATACTTCGGCAGATTGTCGATCGTATCCGTCCAATTGTTCTTGTCAGATAACGTGACCGAATCAACCTTTGTACTGCCATTCATCAGGTTAACAGTAAGGCTTTCAGGTCTCTTGCCGTCCTGGTTGTTTGCATCATCCCAGACCTTCTTGACGGAAACGTCTACGGTCTCCGGCGTGTAGCTGTTTGTGATGGTAAATCCCTTTGCAGCACTACCGCTAATAGCTGACGTATAAACGCTGTTTTCGGGCAGAGTCTCCTCAACTGTATAGGTGATCTCCGTGCCGTTTTCATGTGTCGGCAGGTCGTTCCAGGTCTTGCTCCAATCGTCTGCCGTTCCGACAGGTTCAGCGGTACCGACCGCAGTCTTGGTCTCACCCACTGTCTTGTACAGCTGAACGGTAGCGCCAACACTGGATCTCTTGCCGTCCTGGTTATTGCTATCGTTCCAGGTCTTAGTGACCGTAACCTTCGTGGTTTCCGGCGTGTAGCTGTTTGTGATTGCGATCGTACCACTGTCGCCTTTTACAGCAGGCAGAGTCGTATCGTCACCGCTCTTGGTATAGCTGGAATTTGCAGACAGCGTCTCTTCGACAGAGTACGTGATCTGCTTGCCGCCTTTATTGACAGGCAGGTTCTCCCACGTCTTGCTCCAGTTGTCGGCGGAGCCAACACTGACCGGATCGCCGACCGCAGTCTTTGTACCATCTACTGTTTGATACAGCTGAACTGTTGCATTAACACTGGCTCGCTTGCCGTCCTGGTTATTGCTGTCGCTCCAGGTCTTGGTGACCTTAACCTTCGTGGTTTCCGGAGTATGAGTATTGGTGATAATGAAGCCGCCGGCATTCTGAGGATCTTCTGTAATCTCGCTCTTATAGTCGGTAACTGTTAACTCCTTTACCGTATAGGTAATCTTGGTTCCGTTTTTGTATTCGTCAAGATCACTAAAAGCGCCTTTCCAGTTATTAGCTGCGGACAGGATCAGATGTTTATTTGTAGCCTCGTTATTTGCAAGTAGTTCAACATCGATCGTCGTTGGACGCTTATTGTCCTGGTTATTGTTATCATTCCAGACCTTGGTCACGGGGACGCTGACCTTACCAGGATTGTAAGTATTTTTCAGCGTCGTAACACCATTCTCGGTCACTGGGTCAGCAGCCGTATAACCGCTTACCGATTCTTCGACCCAGGTATAAGTGATTTCCCGGCCATTCGCGTACTTCGGCAAATTGCTGATCGTATCCGTCCAATTGTTCTTGTCAGATAACGTGACCGAATCAACCTTTGTACTGCCATTCATCAGGTTAACAGTAAGGCTTCCAGGTCTCTTGCCGTCCTGGTTATCCTTATCGTCCCAAGCCTTCTTGACCGTAGCGCTCGTGGTTTCCGGTGTATAGCTGTTTTTCAGAGTCGTAACAC
>JAGAHX010000026.1 GCA_017626845.1 Bacillota bacterium | reverse complement strand
GCCGACGAGGCCGAAGGTCTCGCCTTTGTAGATGTCGAAGTTAACGCCCTTGACGGCCACGAAGGCCTTGCGGCCCTTGCCGAAGGTCACCTCCATGTTCCGCACAGAGCACAGCACTTCTCTTCCTTTGTAGTCGATCATTCTTCCACACCTCCCACATGGATATTGCGGATGTGCCGGATGATCTCCGGCGGATCCACCTTCGGGGCCCTCGGATCCAGCAGCCAGGTCCTGGCCTTGTGGGTCGGGGAGACGTCGAAGTAGGGCGGACGGTGCTCAAAATCGATCTTGAGCGCTCTGGGGTTTCTGGGTGCGAAGGCATCGCCCCGGATGACGTTGAACAGATTCGGAGGCGTGCCCTTGATCGCATACAGGTCGTTCCCCTTGATGCCCAGCTGGGGCAGGGAGGACAGCAGCGCCCAGGTGTAGGGGTGCCGCGGGTCGTAGAACACCTCTTCGCAGGTGCCCACTTCCACGATGTCGCCGGCATACATGACGGCGATCCTGTCTGCCACGTTGGCTACGACGCCCAGGTCGTGGGTGATGTAGATGGTGGTCAACCCGTACTTTTCCTTCAGATTGCGGATGAGCTGCAGGATCTGGGCCTGGATCGTGACGTCCAGGGCCGTGGTGGGCTCATCGCAGATGAGGATCTGGGGATTGCAGGCCATGGCGATGGCGATGACGACTCTCTGGCGCATGCCGCCGGAGAACTCGTGGGGATACTGCTTGGCGCGGCGTTCCGCCTCGGGAATGCCTACGTCCTGTAGGATCTCCACCGCCTTTTTGCTGGCCGCTTCGCCCTTTAACCCCTGGTGGAGCTTAAGGGCTTCTTCGATCTGCCAGCCGATGGTCTTCAAGGGGTTGAGGGAGGTCATCGGGTCCTGCATGACCATGGCGACTTCCTTGCCGCGTATGGTCTGCCACTGCTCCTCAGTCTTGTATTTCGCCAGGTCGACGGGATGATCCGGATCCATGCCGTAATACCAGATCTCGCCGGAGTCCACCCAGCCGTTCTTGTCCAGAAGGCCGATGAAATTCTTGGTGAAGACGGATTTGCCGGAGCCGGACTCGCCGACGATGGCCAGGGATTCGCCCTTATGCAGGTCCAGGGAGATGCCCCGGATCGCGTTGAGTACTTTGCCGCGGAGGCTGAACTTTACATGCAGATCCTTTACGGAAAGGATGATATCTCCGTTATTTAACATGTGTCTGCCTCCTTTCTATACGTGGTTTCTCGGATCGGACGCATCCGCGAAGGTGTTGCCGATCAGATAGAACGATACGGTGATGAACGTGACCACCAGAGCCGGGAAGATCAGCTGGTACCGGCTGCTGGTCATCATCATCTTGCGGCCTTCCTCCACCAGGTTGCCCAGGGAGGCGATGTTCTTCGGCATGCCCAGGCCGCAGTAGGTGAGGAACACCTCGTCGGAGATGACCGACGGAATGGCCAGCGCGGTCTGCAGCATGATGACGGACACCATGTAAGGCAGCAGGTTCTTGATCATGATCTTGCCGGTGCTGGTGCCCAGGCAGCGCGACGCGAGGTTGTAGTCTCTGTCGCGGATCATCAGGATCTGGTTGCGGATGAACCGGGCCATGCCCAGCCAGCCCACGCAGCACATGGAGATGATCATCGTGGCCATGCCCGGACGCAGGATGTAGGAGATCAGGATGAGGATGATCGTTCTCGGGATGTTATCGATGATGTTGTAGACTTCCGTGAGGAAGGCGTCCAGTTTGCGGACGTAGCCCCACAGGATGCCGATCGTAATGCCGATCACGTTATCGCTGATCGCGACGATGAGTGCAATCAGCAGCGACGTTCTCGTGCCGCTCCACACTCTGGCCCACAGATCCTGGCCGACGGCGTTGGTGCCGAACCAGAAGTCGTGGCTGGGCGGGAGATTTCTCATGACGGACCCGTCGTCGAAATCGTAGATCTGGGCGGGGGGCCGCTGACCCGGCAGATGGGGCTGGATGATCGTGAACGCGATCAGGACGAGCAGGGCGATCAGAAGGAATCTGGCCACCTTGTTGTTCCAGAATGCCCGGAACGTGCTGCGCCAGTAGGAATAACTGGAGTAGCCGGTCTTTTCCGCCAGGGTATCGTCGTATTCCGCCATCTCGAAGCGGGAAGGATCGAGCGCGGCGACCTGCTCGGGCGTAAGATCGTCGGGAAGGGAATCCCGGAGCGCCTTTTCCAGCTGGTCCGCCATGCCTTCCGACGCTTTTTCCATGACGGCGCCTTTTCTGAACAGACTCATCAGCGGCTCTCCCCCTTTCCGGTAAGACTGATGCGCGGGTCAACGAGCACCATGAGGATGTCGCCCAGGAACAGGCCGATGATGCCCACCGAGGCGAAGATGAGGACCAGCGCCTGCACCATCGTGTTGTCCTGGCGCTGGATGACGTCGATCAGGAGACCGCCCATGCCCGGGACGGAGTAGATCGACTCTACATATAGAGAACCCATGATGGTAAAGAGCAGGGACGAGGGGATGGTCTGGACCATGGGAACGAAGGCGTTGCGGAAGACGTGCTTCATCATGACGGCCTTGTTGGATACGCCCTTGGCCCGGGCGAGCTTTACGTAGTCCTGGTTCATCTGGTCCACCATATACCGGCGCATCCACATGCCGTAGTTGGCGATGGAGGGAAGAGCCAGAGATATGATGGGAAGGATCCATGAAATGGGTTTGCTGTCGTTGTATAGCATCGGCAGCCCGGTGCCTTTTGTCGCGTACATCTGGATGAACAGGAAGTATACGGCGGAAGGCGCTGCCTGCAGGAACACGATAAAGCCGGTGCCCAGCTTATCGGGCCACTTGCCTTTCGTCCTTGCCATCAGGGCGCCCAGGGGAATGCCGACGACGAGGGAGAGGGCCATGGCCATCGCCCCCAGTTTTGCGGAGATCTTGATCTTGGGCTTGATGATCTTTACGATATCCACGTTTTCGCGGTAGATCCAGGACTTGCCCAGATCGCCCCGCGCGAGATTTCGGTAAAAGTTGAATAATTGCACGGGAACCGGCTTATCCAGTCCCTTCGCAGCAAGTTTTGCAGCGATGACTTCTTCGCTCAGCTTATCCACGTTCGCGCCCAGATAGCCCTCGATGGGCATCAGACGCAGCAGGCAGAAGATGAGCGTAATGATGATAAAAAGGCTGAGAAGGGCTGCGCCGAAGCGCTTTACTATGTATTTCGCCACCTTTTCATCCTCCTTTTTGCGTTTTGAGAGAGAAAAGAGGGTGACCCTGCGCAGCATTGGCATGCCACCGGGGACACCCTCTACTTATTTACGCGTTCTTATTGAGATAGGGAGATCTCAGCGCGTGTTAGTTTGCCTTATCGGCTTCCCAGGCAGCCTTCGCTGCCTCGTATTCGTCCATGGAGTAGGACTTTTCGAGCATGTGGATGCCCTTATACTTGGAGGCGCAGATACCGGCCATGGAGTTCTCCGCTTCGAACAGCGCGAGCTTGGAAGCGATGTAGCCGTTGTTGTACTGCTGATAGGGCATTAACAGAGCTTCTTCCAGAGCGTACTTCTCCGCCTTGGCGAACTTCTCGTAACGGGTCTCCAGATCGGTCTCGAAGCGGGCGTCTTCCACCAGGGAGTTGAAGACGAGCTGTTCGGTGCCTACCAGATCCTCGTCGTCGATGACGAAGTTCTTGAAGTCTTCCTCAGTATAAATGTAGCCGGTTCTGTATTCTTCGCCCTCGATGTATTCCTGGGAACCGAAGGTCCAGCCGTAACCGAAGGGTTCGAAATAGGTGGCGGGGTCTGCGTAGTCCGGGGACCAGCCCTGTTCATAGAGGCCCCACTTGCCGGGACGGCGGACTTCACCGATGAAGTTGGTGGACGGTCCGGCGTAGACGGTAATGTCGATGTAATCGTTGCCGAGCAGTTCCTCGAGCTGCTTCTCGATCAGCTGGAAGGAGTTGTCCATGTTCGGCGTGGAGGGGTTGTAGAATACGGGGATCTGGATGGGCAGAGGCACGCCGGCAGCCTCGAGTTCGGCCTTGGCCGCGTCTCTGAATTCCTTGGCCTTCGCTTCGTCGTAGAAGCCCTTGGCCAGTTCGGGCAGATCGCCGAATTCGGTGTAGTCCTTGCCGTTTACGATCGCGAAGTCGGAGGGAACCATCAGGTTCGCTACTCTGTCCTTTGCATAGTAGGGATCGTAGGCGGACAGGCAGTATTCCTTGTTCAGACCGTACTGGATGGATCTGCGGAAGTTGATGTTGTTGACGGCAGCCTTGTAGGCGTTGTTCACGGCTTCATCCTCGATCTTCGGGTTGAAGTTGAACAGCATGTACATGATGGTGCCGAGGCTCTTGGACTGGTGGACATACTGGGCGTTGTCGCCGTTGAGCCATTCATCCAGGATGTTGGTGGTGACGGAGCACTCGTCGATCTCGCCGCGCAGGAACATTTCCGGAGCGATGGAGTCGGCCTGTGCATTGTACTTGCCGTTGATCTTGGTGATGTAGATCTTGTCCGCATCGAAGTACTTGTCGTTCTTCACCATGGTGATGCCTTCCTGGGGCAGCCAGCTCTCGCAGAGGTAACCGCCGCAGTACAGGATCTTGTCGTAGTCGGTGCCGAATTCGTTGGTGACGAGCTCTTCTTCGCCGCTGTCGTTGATGGTCGGCGTCGGGTTCTCGACTTCGCAGGAATCATAGAATTCCGCGTTGACCGGCAGATAGCAGCCGTAGGTGAGCAGGGTGAGGAAGTACGCGCAGGGGTTCTTCAGGTGGAACTCCAGCGTGTGATCGTCCACGGCGACGACGCCCAGCTGGGAGAAGTCGTCGATGGCGCCGCTGTACAGTTCGGAGCCGTTGACGATGTAGGAAGTGAGCATGTCGGGCATGTCGGAGTCGAAGTTGACGTCCGCTACCAGCTGGCAGGCCTTCACGAAGTCGTTCGCCGTGACCGGTGCGTATTCTTCACCGTCCGCGGTGTACCACATGGCATCTTCTCTCAGGTGGAAGGTCCAGGTGAGGCCGTCTTCGCTTTCTTCCCAGCTCGTTGCCAGGTCAGGAACGATGTTGCCCAGGTTGTCATACTCGATCAGTGTATCAACAAAGTTCGCGAGGATCTTCTGGTTCGCACTTACCGAGGTGACCAGATAGTTCCAGCTCGTCATTTCTGCGGAATACAGATAGTCGTATTCCGTATCGCTGGAATAGGGAATGCCGGTATAGGGATCCGTGCCGGCAGCTTCCCCGCCTTCGCCGCCCGCAGGCTGGTCGGAGCCGCCGGAGCAGCCGGCGAGCAGGCCGATGACCATCACTACGGAGAGCAGCAGTGCAAGATACTTCTTCATAATTCTCCTCCTTATGAAAAATCTGCATTTATACTGCAATATGCAGTGTTAATACAACTACTATTATACTATATCTTCACATAAACTTCATATTTCTTTCTCGCTCTTTGTGTTTATTTCCCAAATAATGCGATGGATTTGATATAATAAAAAAGGTTTCAACACAAAGGAGAGCATTCAATGGAAAAACTTCGGGGATTTGCGCTTTTCGTCGCATTTATGCTATTGCTTACGGCGTGTTCCGGGGGTCAGCAGGGGACACAGGAAGAACCTGCAGCGGAAGTACCTGCCATCGCACCCATTTCCGGGGACGGTCTTGTCATCGAAAACGGCATGGCCCAGCAGATCGCATCCTACACGGATCCGATGAAGATGGATTACACGAACGAGGGCAGCGAGCTGCTCCGCTTCGTCGTCTACGTGGAGACGGACAACGACACGGACATGGACGGCAAACCGGATCTGGTGAAGGCCATGGTGCAGGTGCCTCTGCAGGCGGCATCCGGCGTCTATAAGGCGCCGGTCCTCTATGAAGCCCGGCCTTACATCGGCGGCATGTACGCCTACCAGCCGCAGCTTCCGGCGGCAGGTGAATACGAGTTCGATATCGAGGACATGTACAGCCAGCCAGCAAAGAGGACGCCCGCCGGCAGCACGACGACGCTGGAACATGCGGCGGCGGTCGATCCCTCCGACTGGGTCTATACCTTCGAGAACGACCCCTTCCAGCAGCAGTTCATGGGAAATCTGACGACCTACGATTATTATCTCGTAAGAGGCTACGCCGTCGTGCAGTCCGCAGGTCTGGGCACCTGGGGCTCCGAAGGGCTGGAATGCTGCTGCAGCCAGGCGGAAGCGGATGCGTTCCGCTGCATCGCCGAATGGCTCACGGGAGACCGCACCGCCTATACGGATAAGGAAAACAACATCGAGATCGAAGCGGACTGGAGCAGCGGCCGCATCGGCATGACGGGACGTTCCTACGCCGGCGCCATGGCCTTCGAAGTGGCGGCCTCCGGCGTCAAAGGTGTTGAAACCATCGTCCCCGTAGCCGGTCCTTCCTGCTGGTATGAATACAACAACACCCAGGGCATTCCTTCCGGCTTGTTTACCGGATACGACTTCATCACCGACCTGGCAGCCACCTGCGCCAGCCGCATGTTCGCGGACGTGGATTCGGAGCTGGTGGAGACCTATGAACGGTACCTGGCGACGCTGCGGGACGAACAGATCGCCCTGCAGGGGGACTACGGCGACTTCTGGGCGCAGCGCGACTTCTCCAAAACGGACGGTCTCAAGTGCTCCGCCCTCATCGTCCAGGGCTTAAACGACGTCAACGTGCGTCCGAAGAACTTCGACTTGATGCGCGACGCGTTCCTGCGCTGCGGCTGCGAGGTAAAGGCGCTGCTGCATCAGAACGGCCACGTGACCCCGGCCAACGAGCAGATGAAGACGGACATCATGATCGGAGACCACACCTATACGGAACTCCTGAATCTCTGGTTCACCCACGAACTTCTGGACGTGGAGAACGAAGCTGCAGACATGCCCGCCTTTACGGTGCAGAGCAATGTGGACGGCACGTTCTACGGCGCGGAGGAATGGAAGACCGGAAACATTCTTACGTTAACTGCTGCGGAAGGCGGCGAACAGACCGTCTCCGCGGAGGGCGCGCAGCCGGCGAATCCCCCTCTTGTGAGCGATACGCTGGATGGGGCAAGCGGCAGCGACCATCTGCTGCTGGCTTCGCAGGATGTGACCGAGGAGATCACGGTCGACGGCCCCGTTGCGGTCCATGTAAGAGCGAAGTCATCGGATCTGGATACGGATATGCTCATGCTGAGCGCCGTGCTGGTGGATGCCGCAGACGAGCCTTTCCGCACCTACGACGTGGGCTGGGAAGTCCTGAACGTGGATGACGTGCAGAAGAAGGGCGTAGACCGGGGCGAGGGCGTGCCGGCTTACGATCTGGTGGAATACCGCGCGACCGAGATGACCCGCAAGATCGTCGCCTACGGCTCCATGGATCTGCGCAATCCCGAGGCGGATTACGATCCTGCCAGCGCGGTCAGAAGGGCGGAGCCCATAGAAGCGGACACCTGGTACGACTACACCATCTGGCTTCAGCCCAATTATTACACCGTGCAGCCGGGTCACAGACTGGAAGTCTACATCCTGCCGTTCTGCGGCTTCTCCCAGTCGGATCTGACGCTGGAGGTCAATACGCCCGAACAGCTGGTGGAATACGGCATCAATCCGGACAACGTCGTGCCCTTCAGCCGGGACTATTCGTTCGACGTAAGCGGCGGCAGTGCGGACATCCCGGTGGTCTCTTCCGGAAAGTAAAAGGACAAAAAACAGCCGGAGCAGAGGAAGATCCTCTGCTCCTTTTCTGTTGCGCTTTATTTTGCCAGGATCTCGCGGTACTTCGCTTCTTCCTCGCCGTTGGCCATGATGAAATGGCCTTCTTCGATCTCGATCCACTTGGGCGGATCGTTTTCGTAGTGGTGCACCGACGGGTCGTACACCTTGACGACTTTCTTCTTCTCGTTGTCCGGATCGGGCATCGGGATGGCCGACAGCAGCGCTTGGGTGTAGGGGTGCAGCGGGTGGGCGTACAGTTTCTCCGTCTCCGCCAGCTCCACGATGACCCCTTTATGGATGACCGCGATCCGGTCCGTGATGAACCGCATGACCGACAGGTCGTGAGCGATGAAGAGATAGGTGAGACCTCTCTCTTTCTGCAGCTTGCTCATCAGGTTGAGCACCTGCGCCCGGATGGAGACGTCCAGCGCGGAGATCGGTTCGTCTGCGATGATGAATTCCGGCTCCATGATGAGGGCTCTGGCGATGCCGATCCTCTGCCGCTGGCCTCCGGAGAACTCGTGAGGAAATCGGGTGGCGAACTCGGGCAGCAGTCCTACGTCGGACAGCGCTTGGGATACGCGTTCCTCCCGTTCCTCCTTCTTCATGTCCGGATGGACATTCATTAGGCCTTCGGAGACGATGTAGTCGACCTTGGCGCGCTCGTTCAGCGACGCCATCGGGTCCTGGAAGATCATCTGGATCTTCTGGGTCACCATCTTATCCATCTCTTTGGAGATCTTGCCGGAGATGCGCTCTCCCTTGAACAGGACCTCTCCCGCGGAGATGGGATTGATGCGGATGATGGCGCGGCCGATGGTGGTCTTGCCGGAGCCGGATTCGCCGACGAGGCCGAAGGTCTCGCCTTTGTAGATGTCGAAGTTAACGCCCTTGACGGCCACGAAGGCCTTGCGGCCCTTGCCGAAGGTCACCTCCATGTTCCGCACAGAGCACAGCACTTCTCTTCCT
>JAGAHX010000025.1 GCA_017626845.1 Bacillota bacterium | reverse complement strand
CAAAACAGCCCCCGAGAAGGGGGCTGCCAGTAATAAAACTGTGGTTGTTAGGTTATTCGATGCCCCTTGAGGGGCTACCACAAGAGATAGCCCCTTGCAGGGGCTGTCCAAACCACGCGTTCAACGCGTGGTTATGATTATAGCTGTCTGAATCGTGTCCAGTCTTTACTCCTCTGCAGGCAGGATCTGCACCAGGTCGCTGATCTCCGCGGAACCGTCCAGGGCGTTGTAGACCGTGATGATCGCGTAGTTGGTATCGTAACCGGGAAGCACGTTGTCCGCTTCGCACAGGATGCGGTAGTTCATGCCGGCTACGACCTGCTGGGAGAGCAGGGCAACGGGATGATAAGCGATGTCCGTCCGCATGCCGACAGCCTTTTCGAAGGCTTCCTTTACGTCATCCGGCAGCTCCGGGGTCTCGGGCTGGCTCCAGCCGCCCGTCATGCCTTCACTGCCCAGATAGGTCTCGACACCGAAGTCGGAAACGTTGGTCATCTGCGCATTGCCTTCTGTATCTTCATAGATGCTGACGATGGCGTAGGTCTCCACAGGGTCTGCGGTGACCGGTGCAACGCGGCACAGCAGCATATAGTTATGGCCGGAAACGATCTGGCTGCCCAGGTAGGCGACCGGCGTGTAGTTTGCGCCGACGAGACCGTCCATGGCTTTCTCGAACGCCTTCATCACGTCGGATGGGATGACCGGAGATTCCGCTTCTTCCCAGGACCCGGTGATGATGCCTTCGATCTGGTCGATGGCGTCCGGCGAAGGCTCTTTGTTTTTGCGGCATGCGCCCAGTCCGAAGAGCAGACAGAGACACAGAACGACCGCGGCGATTCTCTTGCATACGTTATTCATTGTTTGATCTCCTTTTCTTTCCCAGATACAGTTCGATACAATACTGCCTTATTATACGGCAAAGAGTGCCGAATGCAATATTGAACAAATGTTCTTTCCTCCCAATCCGATTATAACAAAATCGAATGAAATAGCATTTTAAATCGTGCGATATAAAATCATATTCGCACAATATACATGGCTATATTTTTTTATTCCCTATGTTCTCTCATCTGCTGCATTCTATCCGCAAAAACCACCGAATATGCTGTATAATATGCATGAAATGAATTTTATGTGGCAAAACTGAGGGGTTTTACCATGAGATTAGCAGTTCTTATACTTATTTACTCAGCCATCGAGGCTCTGGGGCTGTGGCTGCTGTACGGTCCGCTGCGCAGGGCCGTTGACCCCGGCAGAAAACGCGCCGCGCGGGCCATTCTTCCTACGGTCGTCATCGGCATTCTCTACGCCTTTCCCATGATCGGCGCCCTGATTCCCGACGGGCATCTCTGCTGGTTCTTCCAGAAGTGGGGCAACATCCAGGTCGGATACATCCTGTATTTCTTCGGCATGCTTCTACTGGTGCGCATTGCAGAGGGCATCGTGCGTGCCCGCCGTAAGCGCAGGACAGGCGAAAAACAGCCGCTTTCGGTCTCCTATAGCCGCGCGATGCTGCTGGTCCTGGCCGCAGGCGCCGTCGCGCTCAACGTAGGGGGATTTCGCGTCTCCCACGACGTAAAGACTACGTTCTACGAACTTCCGAAGGAGACGCTCGGCCAGACCGAGCCTCTGCGCATCGTTCTGATCGGCGACACCCATATCGGGGTCAATTCCACACCAAAACTGTACGAGGACATGGCCGAGCGCATCAACGAACAGCACCCGGACCTGGTGCTGCTGGCAGGGGATATCGTCACCAGTTCCTACGGCGCCATGCGAGACCCCGAAACCTACGCGCAAATTTTCCGGTCCATCGAATCCACAAAAGGCAATTACGTCATCTACGGCAACCACGATGTGGAGGAGCCTCTTCTGGGCGGCTTCACCTATGTGGGTGCCGAAAACACCTACCGCCATCCGGAGATGGAGGGCTTTATCGAATCCTGGGGCTGGATCCTTCTGAAGGATGAGACCGTCCGCCTTCCCGAGCTGAACGGCCTGGTGATCGCAGGCCGCCGGGACGAGAGCCGCCCCGGGGACGGTGTGTCGGAGCGGGCAACGCTGGATGAACTTCTGGCAGGGACTGACCCCGCAGAACCCATCCTGCTGCTGCAGCACGAGCCCTCGGATCTGAAGGATCTGAGTTCTTATGGCGTCGATCTGGCTGTTTCGGGTCACACCCACGACGGGCAGATCTTCCCGGGCAACGTGTTCTGCCGCATCAAAGGGCCGCAGTCCTACGGGCTGAAGTACTGGAAGGATGCCGCTGTGGTCGTCACCTCCGGCGTGGGCACTTACGGCCCGCCGATACGGGTGGGGACCATCAGCGAGATCGTCGTGATCGATCTGAAATAAACGCAGAAGGAGGTTGGATGCACATGAAGCAAGAGGCAAAAGAGCGGAAGGGCAGGCGGACCGCGTGGAAGACCCGGGCGAAAGCGGTCGTGAAAAAGCATTACCTGCTGCTCGTCGTGCTCTGCATGGTGGCCGTGTTCTTCGGCACGGAGTTCAGCTACGTGACGTCTCACACGCACAGCATGTACAATTTCCTGACCGGCCAGGATCCGGACGGCACGGGCATCATGGTGCGCATCGACGACGAGTCGATCCTGGACAAGCTCTCCGAGCACGTGTTCTCCGACCGGGTGAAGGAGATCCACCAGGAAGGCAAGGACGTAGCCGACGAACTGCAGGAGATAAAGGACGATCGGATCGCTCAGATCCGGGGAGGCACAAGAGGCGCCTTATCTTCCGTCTCCGGCTATTTCGCCTCGGGCAAACTGGTGGAGACCGTCGCGGACACCTCGATCTCCATCTTCCACTCCGAGACGCCCGGCACGGTCCTGATGATCCTGGGAAGCTTTCTCCTCACCACGGCCGTATGGGTCTTTATCCGCAACGTCTACCGGGCGATCCTGCGACGGATGTTCCTGGAAGCGCGGATCTACGACGGCGTGCCCATCGCCCGGCTGTTGCATTTCAAGATCGTCCACCGGTGGCTGAAGGCTTCGCTGTCCATGCTGCTGGAGACCGTCTACACCGTCCTGTGGAGCCTTACGCTCGTGGGCGGCTTCATTAAGACCTATTCCTACTGGCTGGTGCCCTATATCGTCGCGGAAAATCCGGACATTGCACCGAAAGAAGCCGTTACGCTGTCGCGGCGCCTGATGAACGGCCACAAGATCGAAGCGTTTCTGCTGGACCTCTCCTTCATCGGCTGGCACCTCCTGGGACTCTTCACCTTCGGCATCGCGGAGGCGGTCTGGGCGACCCCCTACATCACGGCGACCCAGGCGGAATTTTACGCACAGATTCGCAGCGAGGCGAAGGAGCAGGGGATCGAGGGCGCCGATGCCTTAAACGACACCTATCTCTACGAAAAGGCGGATGCCGGCGCGCTGGAGAGCCATTATCCGGACATCGAAGAAGAGAAAGCCTACATCGAGGCGCATCGGATCGAGCTGACCCCGGTCAGAGCCTTCTTCGCGAAGAACTTCGGCCTCTGGATCGGCAACATGAAGGAAAAGAATGCCTACGACGACGTGGAAGGCAGACGGCAGCAGATCGTCATCGACCAGGCGGAGCTGGAAGGAAAGCTGTATCCCGTGCGGCTGTGCCCGCTGTGGAAGGACGAATATAAGCGGACGCTCCGCAGTACGCGGGCGCTGCGCACCTACACGATCTGGTCCATCATCCTGATCTTCTTCCTGTTCTCCTTTGTCGGCTGGGCCTGGGAGGTGAGCATCCACATCGTGAAGGACGGCGTGTTCGTCAACCGGGGCGTGATGCACGGACCCTGGCTTCCGGTCTACGGCAGCGGTGTCGCGATGATCGTGGTCATGCTGGCCCGCTGGCGGCCCAAACCAGCGCTGGAAGCGGCGCTCACGATCCTGCTCTGCGGTTTCGTAGAGTACATGACGTCCTTCTATCTGGAGCTGACCAAAGGCATGCGCTGGTGGGACTACACCGGTTATTTCCTCAACCTGAACGGCCGCATCTGCGGCGAAGGGCTGGCGGTCTTCGCGGTGGGCGGCATGGTGGCCGTGTACCTGCTGGTACCGGTATTCGATGCCATGATCTCCCGTCTGAACGTCAAGCGGCTTGCCGTGCTGTGCATCGTATTGCTGGCCTGCTTCGGTTCGGACCTCGTCTATTCCCGGAAGGTGCCGAACACGGGCGAAGGCATTACGGACTACACGGATTACAAGGATACGAGCGAGCGGATGCAGAAGATAGAAGTTGAACAAATGTTCGTTTCCTGATATACTTTCCCTGTAGAGAAGGCAGGGAAGGGACATGGAAGAATACTTAAGACAATTGAATGAATCGCAGCGGCAGGCAGTTACGTCCACGGAAGGGTATGTGCGGGTCATCGCGGGAGCGGGCTCGGGCAAGACCCGGGCGCTCACCTGCCGTTTTGCGTATCTGGTCAACGAACTGGGCATCATGCCCGGCAACATCCTGTGCGTCACGTTCACGAACAAGGCGGCCCAGGAGATGCGCCAGCGCATCCACCGGATGACCGGCGACAACGACACGGGCTACATCAACACGTTCCACGGGTTCTGCGTGTCGGTGCTGGACGAGGAGAGCTACGCGGTGCAGTACCCCAAGAGCTTTCTGGTGCTGGACAACTCCGACATCGATTCCATGCTGAAGATCATCTACGAGGATCGGGGGCTGACCCTCAGAGACATGAGCTTCGGCGATGCCCGGGACATGATCGAGATCCAGAAACTCTTCAAAAAGCCGGACTACTATCTGGACGTCATCGCGCTGCCTCTGGACGCACTGCACGACAAATACATGGCGGCGAAGGACGTAAAGGACATCATCTTCTACGGCTACCTGTACCAGGCGAAGAAGTGCTTCGGATTGGACTACAACGACCTCATCATCTTTACGCTGTACATCTTCCGGGAGCACGAGGACATCCGGCTCAAGTGGCAGCAGCGCCTGGAATACATCATGATCGACGAGTTCCAGGACATCGACGGCCTGCAGTACGAGCTGATGGAGGCGCTGCAGGGGTACCATAAGAATCTGTTCATCGTCGGTGACCCGGACCAGACCATCTACACCTGGCGGGGCGCCAACACCAAATACCTGATGGATTTCGACCAGTCCCATGAGGGCACGAAGACCATCTACATGCTGGAGAATTACCGCTCCACGCCGCAGATCCTGGCGGCTTCCAACGCCCTCATCGGGAAAAACAAATTCCGGATCAAGAAGGATCTGGTACCCACGCTGCCGGACGGGCTGGTGCCTGTCTATAACCACGCGGCATCCCAGTTGAAGGAAGCGAAGTGGATGGCGGACAAGGTGCGCAGTCTCGCGGAAAGCAGCGCAGCGCTGGGGGATATCGCCGTACTGTACCGGGCTCACTACATTACCCGCAACATCGAAGAGGTCTTTCTGAAGGAGAAGATCCCCTACAAGATCTACAGCGGCGTGCAGTTCTTCGACCGCATGGAGATCAAGGATACGCTGTCGTATCTGCGCATGCTGGCCTACCGGGACGATCTGAGCTTCCGCCGCGTCGCCAACGTGCCCAAGCGCAACCTGGGGCAGCGGCGCATGCAGTATCTGGAGGAAACCGCGGAGAAAGAGGGGACGAGTCTGTACACCTGCCTGCAGAACCACATGGACGACGAGATCTTCAAGGGCACGAAAGCCGCGAAGTTTATCGATCTGATCGAGACTTTCGCCAAACTGGCCGAATCCATGCCCATCTCCGAGCTGTTTTCGAAACTGGTGGACCAGAGCGGCTATGAGGCCATGCTGCGCACGGAAGGCAGCCAGGAGCGGCTCGACAACCTGGCAGAGCTCAAGCAGTCCATCTACGAATACGAGACGAGCTGCGGGGAGGAGACCTCGCTGCAGCACTATCTGGAGCATGTGGCGCTGTTCTCCAATGCGGAACAGCCCATCGCGGAAGGCAAGGTCAAGCTCATGACCATCCACGCCGCCAAGGGCCTGGAATTCCCCTACGTCTTTCTGTGCTCCTTAAACGAAGACGTCTTCCCTTCCAAGAAGGTGAGCACGCTGCAGGCCATGGAAGAGGAGCGGCGTCTGGCCTTCGTGGCCCTTACGAGAGCGGAGAAGGCGCTGTTCCTGTCCGATGCGGAAGGACGCACACACGAAGGGACCCAGCGCTATCCGTCCCGGTTTCTGTTCGACATCGGGGAAGAACTGCTGGATGTGGAGAACAAGCCGCCTGAGGATCTGGTGCGCGACGCGAAGGAGATGATCGCGGTCAAGACAAAGCGCATGCCGGAAAACCTGGAAAAGACCGCGCTGGCGCCCGGCACCCGGGTGCGCCACGACATCTTCGGAGAGGGCACCGTGCTGGACTTCGACGCAAACGCCGGCGTGCACATCATCCAATTCGATATGCTCGATACCCCGCGCAGACTGAATATGCGGCTGAAACTGGAAGTATTGGATTCATAACAGGTGCAGAAGACCCTCAGAGTATGATAAAATAAATAAGTTAACGCATTATCTTTATCGATTTTGGGGGCACTATGGGCATCCTGTTTTCCAATATGATCGGCACGCTGGCGGTCATCTTCGTCATCGCGTTCTTTGTCGGGGGCAGCGACCTTCTGCCGATGTTTCTCGGCATGAAGAGAAACTGGAAATTCATTCTTACGGCCGGCATCGTCGGCGGCGCATTCGGCATCTACGGCAATCTGACGGGCACGTCTCTGAACGGGGCTGTCATTTCCGTGCGGGATATCGGTCCCATGATGTCCGGCTTCTTCGGCGGGCCTCTGGGCGGACTGCTGGGCGGGCTCATCGCCGGCGTCCACCGCTATGCCATGGGCGGCATTACGGCTAAGGCCTGCGTCGTCGCGACCTGCATCATCGGGCTGCTCTGCGGCCTCCTGTCCAACCGGTCCCACGACCAGCTCATCCGGCCCCGCTTCGCCTTCAGCGTCGGCATCGTGATGGAAGCGCTCCATCTGGGCATCGTCCTTCTCATGGTCAAACCCTTCGAGACGGCGCTGGACATCGTCCGGCAGATCGCCGTTCCCTTCATCCTGGTCAACGCTCTGGGCTTTACGCTCCTCATCAGCCTGATGACCTACGTGGAAAAGCAGCGCAATCTGACGCTGGAGCAGAGCCGCATGCAGTCGGAGCTGAGCACGGCCAACGTCATCCAGCGGTCGCTGCTGCCGCCCATCACGGACAGTTATCCGGGGCGGCCGGAGTTTACGGTCCGCGCCTCCATGACTCCTGCAAAAGTCGTGGGAGGCGACTTTTACGACGTGTTCTTCGTGGGTCCGGACCGCATCGCCTTCCTGATCGCGGACGTCTCCGGAAAAGGCATTCCCGCAGCGCTGTTCATGGCAAGTGCCAAGATCACGCTGCAGAACTGCATCCGGGATTTCGGAGATCTGGCGGAGGCCGTCGGCAAAGCCAACGACAGTCTGTGCACCAACAACGAGGCGGAGATGTTCGTCACAGCCTGGATCGGCATCCTGGACATTCCGACGGGAAAGGTGGAGTACGTCTGTGCGGGTCACAATCCTCCGGTGCTCATCGCCCGGGAGGGCGCCCGGTTCATCCGGGACCGGGGCGGCTTCGTGCTGGGCGGACTGGAAGGCATGGTCTACCGGCAGCACACCCTGCAGCTGGAGCCCGGCGACAGCATCTTCCTGTACACAGACGGCGTAACGGAAGCCATGAATGCAAGCCGCGAGCTCTACGGCGAAGAGCGGCTGCAGGAATGCCTCCGGTGGCTGCACGGCGTGGATCCCCAGACCGTGCTGGACCGGGTGCACTACGACGTGTCGCAGCACGTAAAGCAGGCGGAACAGTTCGACGACATCACGATGCTCTGCTTAAAGAGAAAAGAGTAAAGGCACATTTTCATGAATAAGAAGATCCACGTTTCCTGCGTGCAGATGCAGCCGCACGCAGCGGACTATGAATACAACCGGAAGAAGATGGAGGGATATGTCGAATCCGTTATGAGGGAGAGACCGGAGACGGATCTCATCGTCTTTCCGGAGCTGGCGACGACGGGCTATGTCTGCACGAACGAAGAGTTCGATGCGATGACCCGCACAGCGGCGGAAGATCCGTCCGTAAAACGGATGGGCGCCCTGGCCGCGAAGTATGGCGTCATGCTGATCTACGGCTTTTCCGAGCGCGATCCCGAAGACCCTTCGGTCCTCTACAACGCGGCGGCGGTCCTGGGCAAAGACGGCTCCCTGATGGGCACCTACCGCAAGGTGCATCCCTTCCTGAACGAGAAAAAATGGTGCACCGCGGGCAGCGAGTATCCCATTTTCGATACGGACTTCGGCCGCATCGGCGTCATGATCTGCTGGGATACGGCCTTTCCGGAGGTCGCCCGCACCTACGCCCTGAAGGGCTGCGATCTGCTGGTGGTCTGCACCAACTGGGAGATCACGGAATCGGAGGAATGGCCCATGGATACGGCGGCCGACTGGGACCTGGTGACCCGGGCCAGAGCCTTCGACAACACGCTGCACCTGGTCTCCGCGAACCGGGTGGGCAGCGACCGCGGGTTGGGATTCTTCGGCCACAGCAACATCATCGATCCGGTGGGGAAGGTCATTACGAGTCTGGACGAACCCGTGGAAGGGGTCATCCACGCGGAGCTGGATCTGTCCCTGACCCAGAAGCGGCGCCGGGAATACTACACGATCCTGGCGGACCGCCGGCCCGATACCTACGGCGCCCTGACGGAGCCCATTGATAAAAATTTTTGATACTTTTCATAAAAATAATCAGTCGTTTGATTGAAAACGGCTGTTTTTTTATATAAACTGGAAGGAGGAGGAAACGCATCATGGAGATCCGCAACCTGAAGACCTTTCTGAAAGTCGCGACTTTAAAGAACTTTACTTCTGCTGCCAAGGAACTGGGCTATTCCCAGGCCAACGTGAGCGCGCAGATCAAGCAGCTGGAAGAGGAGCTGGAGGCGCCGCTGTTCAACCGCATCGGCCGCCGGGTGACCCTCACCCAGTACGCCGAGGAGCTGCTGCCCTATGCCTTGAAGATCGTATCCACCGCCGTGGAGATGGAGAACCTGCTCCGTGCAGGCGAAGCGCTGTCGGGCACCGTCCGGGTAGGCATGGTGGAATCCCTGTTCCACGCCATCGGCGAGGACCTCATCCTGGCATATCACAAACGCTATCCGAAGGTGACGATGGACATCGTGGTGGATGCCACGTCCGTGCTGAAGGAGAGGCTGCGCCAGGATACCCTGGACATGGCTTTCCTGATCGACGAGCCTCTGATCGGCAGCGAATGGCAGATCTTCTATGCGGCGCCTGCCAAGGTGGTGGCGGTGGTCAATCCCTCCCATCCCTTCGCCCGCAAGAAAAAAATAAGACCGGAAGAGATCTCCGGTCATGAATTGGTAATGATGGAACCCTCCGCGCCGTACAGCATCGGGTTTATGAACTCCATGGCGAAAAAGCACCTGGATACCAAGCCTTTCCTGACGCTGCAGAGCGCCGATATCGCCGCAGACATGGCGGAAAAGGAGGACCTGATCGCGGTCATTCCGTATTACACCGCCGCCCGTGCCATCGCCGACGGCCGTCTGACCGCGCTGGATATCTTGGATTTCGATCTGACCCAGGACATCCAGGCCGTTCTTCATCGGGATAAGGTGCCCGTGCCCCAGCTGCGGGGCTTTGCGGACCTCTTCCGGGAAATGACGGAAAAACTGGAGCGCTAGTTCTCCGCATCCAACAGTTCTTCCAACCGGGCCAGGGCTCTCGCTCTGTGCCCGATCTTATTTTTCACGTCCACGCCCAGGGCTGCGAAGGATTCGCTGTAGCCGTCGGGCACGAACAGTTTGTCGTAGCCGAAGCCGCCTTCGCCCTGTTCCTCCGCAGCGATGTGACCCGGGCAGACGCCTTCCGCCACCAGGGTCCTGCCGTCCGGCCAGCACAGGGTGATGCAGCAGGTGAAGTGGGCAGTGCGCTGTTCCATGGGGACGTCCTGCAGGTCCTTCAGGAGCTTATTGCGGTTGGCCTGGTCATCGCCGTGCACGCCGCTGTAGCGGGCGGAATGGATGCCCGGTGCGCCGTCCAGCGCGTCGACGCAGAGGCCGGTGTCGTCTGCGATGCAGGGCTTTCCCGTCAGCTGCGCCACAGTATGGGCTTTGATATAGGAATTTTCGGCAAATGTCGTGCCGGTCTCTTCGATGTCCAGATCTCCCAGGCCCGCCTCCGCCATGGAGATGAGCTGCTGGCCGTATTTTTCGGTGATCTGTCTGAGTTCTTTCAGCTTCCCCTTGTTCTGGGTCGCTGCGATCATAATATTGTTCACGTTGTCCTCACTGTTCTCAAGATATGGTATAATGATACGATATTACTATAAACGAATCGAAGTCGAACTTCAAGTTGATGCGATAGAACACATGCGAAGGGGAGAGAACCACTTGAACGCCAAAAGGATCCAACGTATTGTAAGCCTGCTTCTCGCCATGGCAGCCGTTTTCCTTGGCCAGCCGCAGACGGCTTCTGCCTTGACGCAGATGCCGCGGCTGGAAGGGTCAGCGGCTATTTTGATCGATATGACCTCGGGAGAGGTCCTGTACGAAAACAACGCGGACGAACAGCGGTTCCCCGCCAGCACCACGAAGATGATGACGGCGCTTCTGGCGCTGGAAAATCTGGACCTGGAGAGCGATATCACCGTGGATGCGGAGGCTGCCAACATCGGTGGCTCCGGCATCAAACTGCGGGAAGGGGAGATCATGAATGCGGACGTGATGCTGCATGCCATGCTCATCCCCAGCTCCAACGACTGCGCCGTGGCCATCGCCAAGACCATCGCGGGCAGCGTGGACAACTTCGCCGTCATGATGAACGCAAAGGCGAGGGAACTGGGCTGCAAGGGCACGAATTTCGTCAATCCCTGCGGGCTGCACGAGGATAACCACTATACGACGGCCCGGGACCTGTCCATCATCGCCATGGAGTGCATGAAAAACGAGCACTTCCGGGAGATCGTAGCCATGGCCGAATACACGGTCCCCGCCACGAACCTCAGCGACGCGCGGGATCTGGTCTCCTCCAACTTGCTGCTGTGGGATGAGACGGACCGCCATAAGATCTACGTGGGCAACGACCTGCGCTACCCGAAATACGAAGGCACCATCGGCATCAAGACGGGCTACACGCCCCAGGCGGGCGGCTGCCTGGTCGCGGCCTGCGAAAAGGACGGCACCCGGCTGCTGAGCGTGGTCATGGAGTGCACGGACATGGGCCGGTTCGCCGACACCATCAAGCTCTTCAACTGGGGCTTCGAGAACTATAAGACCTATACGGTGCTGCACGGCGGCTACAGCTTCGGCGACGTCAAGGTGAAGCACGGTGAGTTCAATAAAGTCGAGGCGGTGCTGCTGACGGACGTGGCCTACACGCTGCCGGCGGACGCTTCCGTGGATATCATGAGCGCCCAGGCGGTGCTGCAGGAGAGCATCAAAGCGCCGGTGAAGAAGGGGGATGACGTAGGGGTCATCACCTTGTACGAGGGCGATGAGCCCGTCGGCACCTACCGCGCCGTCGCGGCAAAGTCCGTGGCGGAAGGCGGATTCCTGTCCTATTTCGGGATCGAGGATTCCACGGCAAAGGTGATCCGCAGCATCGTTCTCGTGGTCATCGTGCTGCTGCTCCTGGCATTGGTCGTCTACGTGATGGCGATGCGGCGCAAGATGCGGATCAAGAAGGCGAGAAAGGCCAGAAAGGTGGCCCAGAAAGAACAGGAAGAAGCGATCAAACGGGCGCAGTGGGAACACTACTATGAAGGCAGCAAGTACCACAGCCGGGATGAGGAAGAATAGTGTTCGATATACAAGCGGAACTGAAAAAGCTGCCCGATTGCCCCGGATGCTACCTGCATAAGGACGCATTCGGGCAGATCATTTATGTGGGAAAAGCCGTGAACCTGAAGAACCGGGTGCGGCAGTATTTTCAGTCGCCCAAAAACCAGCCGCCCAAGGTGCGGCGCATGGTGAAGGACATCGCGGAGTTCGAATACATCACCTGCGGGTCGGAGATGGAGGCGCTCATCCTGGAGTGCAACCTCATCAAGAAGCACCGGCCCAAGTACAACATCCTGCTGCGGGACGACAAGACCTATCCGTACATCAAGGTGACCCTCGCAGAGGAATATCCCCGCATCCTGAAGACCCGCCGCATCGTGAACGACGGCTCCAAGTATTTCGGGCCTTATGCGGACGCCGGGGCGGTGAACACCATCATCGACCTGCTGAACTCGGCCTATTCGCTGAAGCGGTGCGCCGCCACGGATTTCGGACCGAACTTCTCTCCCTGTCTGAATTATCATATCCATCAGTGCCGGGGCATCTGCCGGGGCGATGTGTCGAAGGACGAATATGCCAAAGCGGTGGAGAAGGCCGTGGATTTCCTGCAGGGCAGGGACCACGATCTGCAGCGCATCTTCAAGGAGAAAATGAAGGCAGCCTCGGAAGCTCTGGAATTCGAGCAGGCGGCGGTCTACCGCGACAACATCGAAGCCATCAAGGCTATTACGGAAAAACAGCGCGTGGTGCTGCAGCATCCGGAGGATCTGGATATCGTGCTGCTGTCCGCGGGCCTGTCCGGCGCCCACGTGGTGCTGTTCACCGTGCGGGAAGGCAAGCTGTCCGGCCGGGAGAGCTTCTTCCTGGGCGATATCCACGAGGAAAAACGGGAAGAAGTGGTGGGCGAGTTCATCAAACAGTACTACTTTGCCAACGTCATGGTCCCCAAGGAGATCCTGGTGACGAAGCTGCCCTCCGATGCGGAACTGCTGATGCAGTGGTTGTCGGACCAGCGGGGCTCGAAGGTGACGCTGCTGGCGCCGATGCGGGGCGAAAAGAAGGCGCTGCTGGATCTGGTCCGCAAGGACGTGGACGAGATGGTGAAGGATCTGGACGAGCGGGCAAAGCGGCAGATCGAAAAGGAGCAGGCGGTAAAATCCGGACTGGCGGACGTGTTTGGCGAAGAACTGGCGGAACATATCCACCGGGTGGAAGCCTACGATATCTCCAACATCAACGGCGTGGATTCCGTGGGCGGCATGGTGGTCTTTATGGACGGCCGGCCCTATAAAAAAGCGTACCGGCGGTTTAAGATCAAGACGATCGAGGGGGCGGACGACACGGGAAGCCTTCAGGAAGTGCTGTTCCGGCGCTTTTCGGAGGCGCTTAACGGAAATCCGAGTTTCGTCGACCTGCCGGATCTCATCCTGATGGACGGCGGTCTTGGCCAGGTGCACGCCGCGCAGGCGGTGCTGAACGCGCTCAAGATCGAGATCCCCGTCGCGGGCATGGTCAAGGATGACAAACACCGCACCAGAGCGCTCATCTACAACGACGTGGAGACGCCGCTAAAGCCGCATCCCCAGCTGTTCGCCTACGTGGGCGCCGTGCAGGAGGAAGTGCACCGGTTCGCCATTGAGTATCACCGCAAGCTGCGGGGCAAGGAACTTACCCGTTCCGTGCTGGACGGCATCCCGGGGATCGGCGAAAAGCGCAAGCTGGCGCTGCTGTCGGAGCTGGGGTCCGTGGATGCGATCAAGGCCGCGACCGTGTACCAGTTGGCGGAGGTCCCGGGCATGAACCTGGCAGCTGCCGAAAGCGTGCATAAATACTTTGCAGAGAAACAGGATTCATGATAGAATAATTTGAAATTAAGGTTTCAACCGTTTGCGAAACTATTTAGATCACGGAGGATTATACAATGTCAGACGAAACCAAGCGCATCGAAGACGAAGAAATGGATGTTATCACCCTTGAATTCGACGACGGTACGGAAATAGACGCGGAGATCATGGGCGTTTTCGAAGTGCCGGGCTTTGAAGGCAAGGAATACATCGCGCTCATCCCCGACGATGATACCGACGATGTCTACATCTACGGCTACAAGGAACTCTCCGAAGAGGAATTCGAACTGATCGACATCGAAGACGATGCCGAGTTCGAAAAAGTCGTGGAAGAGTTCGACAAGATCATGGAAGAAGAATAATTCCGATCGGAAAACGCGCACCGGGCAGCAGAGACTGCCCGGTTTTTCTTGAAAGAAAGGAGTTTCTATGCTGGACAGAGAAGGCTTTGATTCCTGGGCATACAATTATGACGATCACGTAAAGAGCTGCGACGAAAAGGGCGAATATCCCTTCGCAGGTTATGCAAAGGCATTGGAAGAGATCGAAAAAAGAGTGCTTGTGAACGGCCCCTGCGACGTGATGGACGTGGGCTTCGGCACCGGCGTGCTGACGAAGCGTCTGTACGATGCAGGCTGCCGGATCTGGGGTCAGGATTTCTCCTCCACCATGATCCACATCGCCCAGGAGAAAATGCCGAAAGCCGTGCTGTGCGCGGGCGATCTGTCTCTGAGCCTGGCGTCTCCGATGCTGGGACAGCGCTACGATGCGGTCGTGGCCACCTATGCCATGCATCACTTTACGCTGCAGGAAAAGTGCGTGCTGCTGCGCCGCCTCCAGCTTTGCTTAAAGCCCGGCGGCAAGATCTACGTGGCAGACATCGCCTTCGAGACGGCCGCAGCGCAGGATGCCTGCCGTGCGAAGTTCGCGGCAGAGTGGGATGAAGATGAGAACTATATCGTCTACGACGAGTTAAAGCCTTATTTCCCCGGGCTCACCTGCGAGAAGATCTCGGAGTGCTGCTGCCTGTTTACGTTAGAGGGGTAAAGGCTCCAGCGCTGCCAACTGCTCGGCATTCTTCGCCCGGCGGTCGTCGTTGCTCAGGGTGATGAACTCGGTGGTAAGGTAGTCCGGCGCGATGCGCTGCACAAGTTCGCGGACGCCAGGCGCGGTGAAGGGCCGGTGTTGGTCGCGGTCAAACACGTGGAAAAACATTTTGGAGGTACGCTCCGCATAGGATCCGCCTAAAACGGGCGGATCTTTTTTTACGCGCTCGGCCAGCTCCCCGGAGATGGATGCGTTCAGGTGGATGCCCCGGACCGCTTCGCACAGGTCGAACCCAGCGGCCTTGTGGGCATCCAGCACGGAATGGATATAGGGAACGGCTTCTTCCTGGCTGCGCAGAGCCGTGTTGGCGTTCATCAGGTGACCCGTATCCAGCATGATGCCTTTCTTCGGGTAGCGGACGGCTGCCAGCATGTCCCGGGTGATCTCGGGCCGCCGCAGGTTCATCCCCGGATGCCAGAGGTTCTCCAGCAGGAGCAGGGGCCCGTCCGTCTGACCCGCAAAGAGGAGGTTCAGCATCTCGGCGCAGGCTTCGCAGATCTGCTCGTCGGTATGGATGTAGTTTTCCGTGTAAGTCTCCAGGACGTTGCATTCCGCGATGTGGAACACCAGGTACTCCGCGCCGTATTTCTTCGCATAGAAAAGATCCCGCCGGAACTTGTCCAGGAGGGTCTCGCGGCTGAGTCCGCCGTAGTACGCTTCCGCCGTGGCCAGATCGTCGAATTCATCGATCAGAGCCTTTTCGTCGCCGGTCCACAGTGCGTACCAGCAGGGGATGCAGGTCATGTGCAGGCCGGTGACCCAGGCAGGGTCCACGAGGCCTTCCGCCGGATCGTCGATCATCTGGACTTCCAGTCCGTCGTAACCCTGCATCTGGCGCAGTCTTTCGTTTTCGTCCGCCAGGAAGTCGGATTCCCCCCGGCAGATGCTGAGATTAAAAGTGCGTTTCATATTGTTATTATATCACCAAATCTTCATGAATTTTATACGCCGGTTCCCTAAAATATGGTATAATAAATCGTTTTTACAACTTTGCATAGAAAGGATTTAAACAAACCAATGAATAAGAAAAGCATCCTTGCCATCCTGCTGGCGCTGGCCATGATCTTCAGCCTCGCAGCATGCTCCAAAGACGACGCAGCGGAAGACGAATCCGGCAGTGAAAGCACCGCCGCCCAGTCCTATTCCGCCGGTCTTGACGAGAACGGATTTTTTGAAGGGGTCACCGCGAAGGATTATGTAACGCTGGGCCAGTATGAAGGCCTGACCGTTCCCGCGGACCAGCTCGCCATTACTCAGGCAGAGATCGAGACTGAGATCGACGGCCTGGTGAGCAATTATACCGATACCAAGGAAGTAACGGACAGAGCCGCGCAGCTGGGCGATACCGTCAACATCGACTATGAAGGTTACATGGACGGCGAACAGTTCGAAGGCGGCACCGGCAACAACCCGAGCCTCGTGCTGGGAAGCGGCAGCTTTATCGCCGGTTTCGAAGACGGCATCGTAGGCCACAAGACCGGCGACAACTTCGATCTGGAACTGACCTTCCCGGATCCGTATCCCAACAACGAGGAACTGTCCGGCAAGCCGGTCACCTTTGTCGTCACTCTCAATAGCATCTCCGAAGAAGTGGAACCCGAGCTGAACGATGCGTTCGTCAAGGAAAACTTCGAGGAGAATTACGGCTGGACCACCGTTGCCGAAATGCGCAGCGGCGTGGAGGAGACCCTGAAGGAAAACGCGATGTACGACTATCTCTTCACCCAGATCGAAGACTTCGAAGTCTCTGAAGTGCCCGAGGCACTGTTCCAGTATCAGGCCAACAACATGAAGGCTTACTACGAACAGATGGCCACCATGTACGGCATGACCCTGGACGACTTCGTCTCCGGCATGGGCATCGGCACCATGGACGACATCGTGGAGACCGCGCGCGAACAGCTGACGGCTTCTGCCCGTTCCATGCTCATCTACCAGGCCATCGCAGAGGACGCAGGCCTCACCGTAACGGATGAAGACATCAAAGCGGAATTCGCCGACATGGAAGAATCCGAATATCAGGATATCGTAGACTACTACGGCATGCCTTACATCAAGTGCATCCTGCTGAACAACAAAGTCGCAGATTTCATCTACGACAGCGCGATCGTAGAATAACCTACTCATTTTAACCTGTTCTTTTTAGGAGGCATCATGGAAAGAGTATTCAACTTTTCGGCCGGTCCTTCGGCGATCCCCGAGGACGTGCTGCTGAAGGCCCAGAAGGATCTGTTCAACTACCCCGGAGCCGGCTGCTCCGTGCTGGAGATGAGCCATAGAAGCGCCAGCTTCCAGGAGATCATCGACAATGCGGAAGCCACGCTGCGCCGCATCATGAACATCCCCGAGGACTACGCGGTCCTGTTTATGCAGGGCGGCGCCACGCTGCAGTTCTCCGCTGTGGCAATGAACCTGGCAAAGCAGGGGCAAACGTCCGCTTATGCGGTCACCGGGCAGTTTTCCAAGAAAGCGTTCGCCGAAGGCAAGCGCTGGACGGATGCCGTAAAAGTTGCGGACTCTTCCGATGAGAATTTCTCCTACATCCCCGACATCACCGCAGATATGGTGCCCCAGGATGCGGCCTATTTCCACATCTGCGCCAACAATACGATCTACGGCACGACCTGGTGGAGAAAGCCCCAGACCGGCGCCGTTCCCTTCGTCGCCGACTGGTCTTCCGCGATCTTAGGCGCGAACATCAAGGTCGAAGATCACGACCTGATCTACGCCGGCGCCCAGAAGAACATGGGTCCCTCCGGAATGGCCGTGGTCATCGCAAAGAAAGCCCTCATCGACCGGGAGATCGACCCTGTCGTACCCATCATGCTCAACTACAAGGTCGCCATGGACAACGGTTCCATGTACAACACGCCGCCTTGCTTCTCCATCTACATGGCCGGCCTGATGTTCGAATGGGTCGAGCAGAACGGCGGCGTCGCCGCGATGGATGCCCGCAACCGGGCCCGCAGCGCAAAGCTGTACGACTATATCGACAACTCCAAGACCTTCAACAATCCCGTGCGCGCCTGTGACCGCTCCATCACCAACGTCACCTTTACGCTGCCTTCCCAGGAAGATACGGATGCCTTCCTGAAGATGGCGAAGGGCAGAGGCATGATCAATCTGAAGGGTCACCGGAGCGTAGGTGGCTGCCGCGCATCCATGTACAACGGCCTGCCCGACGCAGCCTGCGAGACGTTGATCGAATGCATGAAAGATTTTGAGGCGGGAAAGAGGGAGTAGACCATGCTGACCATTAAGAAATTCAACAACATCTCGGATGCGATCTACGAAAGCCTGCTGCAGAACGAATACAAGTTCGTCACGGAAGGGGAAAACTACGATGCTGCCATCGTGCGCAGCGCGGATCTGAAGGAAATGGATTTCCCTGCGGAGCTGTGCGCCATCGCCAGAGCCGGTGCGGGGGTCAACAACATCCCTCTGGACAAGTGCAGCGAACAGGGCATCGTCGTGTTCAACACCCCCGGCGCCAACGCCAACGCCGTGAAGGAGCTGGTGATCTGTGCGCTGCTGCTCTCCTGCCGCCGCATCGTGCCCGGCATCGAATGGGTGGAAAAGCAGGAAGAGGGCGTGGACAAGACCATGGAGAAGGCGAAGAAGAATTTCGTCGGCTCCGAGATCGCCGGCAAGACCCTGGGCGTCGTAGGCCTGGGAGCCGTAGGCGTCATGGTGGCCAATGCGGCCGCTGCGCTGGGCATGAACGTCCTGGGCTGCGACCCGTATCTCTCCGTGGAGATGGCGCTGCGTCTGGATTCCCGGGTGCGGGTGGTCAAGACCAACGACGAGATCTTCAAGGCAGCGGACTTCATTACGCTGCACGTGCCCGAAAACGACGCGACCCGCGGTATGATCAACAAGGATAAGATCGCGCTGATGAAGAACGACGTTGCCATCCTGAACTTCGCCAGAGGCGGACTCGTGGTGGACGACGATATCCTGGAAGCCATCGAGAACAACGAGATCGACATCTACATCACGGATTTCCCCAACGACAAGATCAACCATCACGACCGCATCCTCGCGACGCCGCACCTGGGCGCTTCCACGCCCGAAGCGGAAGAGAACTGCGCGAAGATGGCTGCTGCCGAGCTGAAGGAATTCCTGACCACCGGCAACATCCGCAACAGCGTCAACATGCCCGCCTGCGAGATGCCTGCGATCGAGGGCTACCGCATTACGATCATCAACCGGAACGTTACGAACATGATAGGCCAGATGACCGCTGCCATGACCGCAGAGGATTACAACATCGACCACATGATCAACCGTAGCCGGGGCGACTGGGCCTACACGGTGTTCGACGTGACGAAGAAGCCCTCCGACACCCTGATCGCCGCGTTGAATGCGATCGACGGCATCGTAAAGGTGAGAGTCATCGAATACAATTCGACGATCTCAGAGATTCGGGCGCCGGAACGGTCATTCATGCGTTCCGGCGCTTTTGTCTTCTCTACGGGGCGGTTTTGCGCCTTCCGAACGGTCCCGGAAGGGCAGGTTGACCCAGCGCATGGCGCTGTCCCATAGCGAAACAGGCAAAATAATAATTCCTAAAAAATCTCGAAAAAAGTACTTGCTTTTTTAAGATAGTGCCCATATAATAAATGAGTGCCTTGCAGGTATGGCGGAATTGGCAGACGCGCACGGTTCAGGTCCGTGTGAAAGCAATTTCATGGAGGTTCGACTCCTCTTACCTGCACCACAAAACAAAACCGGACCCTTGAGGTCCGGTTTTGTTTTGTGGTGCAGCATTTTTATGCAGAGGGTGTATAATCGTAGTAGAAAGTGTTTGTATTTGTACGGTTTTTCGGGGCAAACCCCAAGGAGTATTCTCATGGAAAACAGGTTGGAACGAAAGTACGGGCTTTTTACTGCGATCTGTATGGTCGTGGGCATCGTCATCGGATCGGGCGTCTTTTTTAAGGCGCAGACGATCCTGCAGAAGACGGAGGGCAATATGCCGTTGGGTATCGTTGCCTGGATCATCGGCGGCCTCATCATGATCTTCTGCATTCTCGCATTCGCTGCCATGGCGCAGAAGTACGAAAAGGTGAACGGCATCGTCGACTATGCCGAAGCCACCGTCGGACCGCGCTACGGCTACTACATCGGCTGGTTCCTCAGCATCATCTACTATCCCACGCTTACCGTAATTCTGGCATGGCTTACGGCCCGCTATTCGCTCGTGTTCATCACGTCGTGCTGGCCGAACTTTCCGCTGGTGATCCCGGCAGAGCAGGGCGGCTGCATCATCGGACCGGAATGCATGTGCCTGATGATGTTCTTCCTGGTCTGCGCGTATCTCGTAAACGCGCTGTCGCCGACCCTCGCCGGCAAATTCCAGACCACCACGACGGTCATCAAACTCATCCCGCTGTTCCTGATGGCGATCGTCGGGGTCATTGTCGGGATCGTCGGACCCAATCATATGCTGATCAGCAATTTCGCCACGGCATCCGTCAACACCGGCGGAACGGCAGCGCCGCTGCTGGCCTCCGTCTGTGCGACTTCCTTCGCCTATGAAGGCTGGATCATCGCGACCTCCATCAATGCGGAACTGAAAGACGCCAAGCGCAACCTTCCCAGGGCGCTGATCATCGGCGGGGTCATCATTATCGTTACGTATATCTGCTACTATATCGGCGTCGCCGGCGGCGCATCCGTCGACGTGCTGATGCAGGAAGGCGCCACCAAGGCGTTCGTCAACATCTTCGGCGGCGTGCTGGGCAACATCCTGAACCTCTTCGTCGCCATCTCCTGTGCGGGCACCATGAACGGCCTGATGCTGGGCTGCTGCCGCGGCATCTACTCGCTGGCCGCCCGGGGCGACGGTCCGCATCCCAGACTCTTCTCCCACATCGACCGGGTATCCAATCTGCCGAACAACTCCGCGGCGTTCGGCTTGCTGCTCTGCGCGTTCTGGGGCTGCTACTTCGTGATGGCCAGCCTGCTGGAGACCTGGGGCAGCGTAAAGGCATTCGCCGGTACGCCGTTCGAGAGCGTGCCTTTCAGCTTCGATGCTTCGGAGCTGCCGATCATCACCATTTACGCCATGTACATTCCCATCTTCATCAACTGGATGCGCAAGGCGAAGGACGAGTCAACGGTGCGGCGCTTCGTCATCCCCGTGCTCGCCATCGCAGGTTCGCTCTTTATGGTCTACGCTTCGATCGTTGGCCACGGGATGGAAAACTTCTGGTATCTGATCGTATTCGCGGCCGTCATGCTGGTTGGACGGCTGTTCATCGGGAAGAAAAATAGATAATAGGATCGTTATTTATCAGCTTCTTTTATCGTTTGAATTAAATATTGCATTTTTACTTGCGCGATCGGTCTGTGCGATAATACTCTTTGGGATTTTTCACTCAGTACATATTCAAGGAGACAATTACTATGATGGACCCAATGAGAAAATTCGAACATGCAATCAAGAGTCGCGCCATGATCTGCAAGGTGCTGGACCAGTGCCAGATCATTACGGTATCCGTAAACGACGGCGAAACGCCCTATACCGTGCCTCTGTGCTTCGGCTACAAGGCGGACGACGAGGGCATTAAGATCATCGTGCACACCGGCATGGACGGCAAGATCGTACGGATCTTCGAGAACAGCCCGAAGGTCTGGCTTACGGCGTTTATCCTGTATCACGACCTGGTAAAACTGTACCGCCAGGACTATCACGATTACCGCAGCTTTATGGCGAAGGGGACCGTGTCCCGGATCAAGCCGGGTGACCCCTTGCATAACAGGATGCCCCACGGCGCCGCCGTGCAGGCCATGCTGAAGCAATATAAGAGAGCCAGCACCCATTTCGACGTGCCGCATTACATGTTCATGAAGGTCTGGTGCATCGACTGCAAGTGGGAGGACATCTCGGCAAAGGCGGAGAGCCCCATCGACCGCATCGAGGACGTGCCGTTCCCGGGTCCGGACGATCCCATCGACAACAGACCGCCAGAGTATGAGCGCATCTTCTGCCAGAAATACTTCGAATTCCCGCCTGCTGCAAAGGCTGCAGAGGCGGAGTGCGAGGCGCCGGAGATCGATGGCCCTGTTAAGATCGAGGCGGACGACATCCTGGTGGAGACCGCCTGGGACGACAAGGGCGAACACGTGGATGCGGACAGTTATCCGTTCTTCCTGAACGAAGAAGGGAAGATGCCCCGCCGCTACGACCTGGTCTTCTACAACCAGCCTACCACGTTCCGTACGGATGCCGTCAAATTCCTGGAGGACGATATTACGGCGGAACTGAACCGGGAGCGCTATGAGGTGAACCTGCCCAAATTCGGGGAAAACTACAGCGCGATGGCGCTCGTCGCCGGCATCTACAATGCGGAAAATCTGGGGCTGGATCTGAGCTCGATCGCCGGTCTGCGGGTCACCGTAAAGGACAAGGCCACGGGCAAGGCACTGCTGCGCTACCGCGTAAAGGCGGACGGAGCCGGCAAGCAGTCCATGCAGATCGCGCGCATCGTGAAGGATGCGGACGGCTGGACGTTTATCCCGGAAGAAAAGGGCTACGATACCTGGAGCCTGCCGACGGTCTTCGCCGAGTACGGCCTGTCTCCCTGGAGAGAATAGAGGTACCGTTATGGCGAACGAAGAAAAACTGATCGAGGAATTCCACCGGATGTGGGATGCCTTCCCCGGCATGGCGCGGCTGATCAACAGCAGACACGAGATCCTCGCTGCGAACGGCATCGCGATCGGGAAAGGTTTCGTGCCCGGCGTGATCTGCGCGAGCGTGGCGACCGCCAATGCCCATAAGGGCTGTCTGCTGGCAAAGACGCTGCAGGAGCAGAAAGGCCAGTTCGACATGCCCAATGAAAAGCTTATACGCGGCTGGCTTCCGGTGCAGGGCCGGGAAGACGTGGTCGTGCATTTTTCGATCGCGCTGCCGTAATGTACCAGAGAGACGGCGGTATGTGATATACTCATACCGAAAGGACGTGAGTTAAATGAAGATCGCACTCATACAGATGAAAGTCGGCATGGACAAGGATAAGAACCTGGAAAAGGCCAGGCGTATGGTGCTGCAGGCAGGGCGGGAAGGCGCCCGGATCGCAGTGCTGCCGGAGATGTTCTGCTGCCCCTACGCCAACGAGTATTTTCCGAAGTTCGCGGAGCCTGTCGGCGGACACATCTATACGGCGCTTTCCGAGATGGCGCGGGATGCCGGGGTCACCCTGGTGGGCGGATCGTTCCCGGAAGAGGAGGACGGCAAGCTTTACAACGCCTCCTTCGTGTTTGCGCGGGACGACAGCCAGAGAGCCCGGCACTGCAAGGCTCACCTGTTCGACATCGACGTGGAAGGCGGCCAGCATTTCCACGAATCCGAGGTGTTTACCCCGGGAGATTCGATCACGACGTTTCGTACGGCGGGGCATACCTTCGGACTGGCGGTCTGCTTCGACATCCGTTTCCCGGAACTGTTCCGGGCTATGGCGCTCAAAGGGGCGGAGGCGGTCTTCGTGCCGGCAGCCTTTAACATGACCACGGGACCCATGCATTGGGAACTTTCCTTCCGCATGCGGGCTGTGGATAACCAGCTGTTTACCATCGGCGCATCGCCGGCGCAGGACAAATACGGCGTGTACCACGCCTACGGCCATTCCATCGTCTGCGATCCCTGGGGGAAGGTGCTGGTGGACGCCGGGGAAAACGAGAGCGTGACCCTGGTCGATATCGACCTCTCCGAAAACGAACGGGTGCGGCAGCAGCTGCCTCTGCTTTCTGCGAGAAGACCCTCGCTGTACGGCATGAAAGAATAACCGACAGCTGTCTATAAACGCCCGAAAACCCTTGCAGGGGTTGAAATCTGCGCACAGGTGTGTTAAGATAATCGGGCATTCTACAAAGGAGGCTGTTGTTTTACATGGCTAATAACGATTTCGAAATGGGAAGCACGTCTGTGGATTCCGTCATCGTAGAGACCGCGATCGGCGTCGATACCGTTTTCAAAGGATCTATCACTACCAATAAGCCCATCCGCATCGACGGACATTACGAGGGCGAGATCAATTCCGATAATCTGATCATCATCACGGAGACCGGTTATTTTAACGGCGACATGAAGTGCCGCGAACTGCAGCTGCAGGGCAAGGGCGAAGGCACCGTTATCTGCACCTCCCTGATGCAGCTTTCCGCGACCGGTTCCTTCAAGGGCAACATCGCCACGAAGGATATCATCCTGGTTACCGGATCCCAGCTGGACGGCCAGATCGACATGGCTTCCATGCGCAAATAGAAAAACTGAATATCAGAAAACCGGCCTGAACGGGCCGGTTTTTTCTTTACTCTTTTCCGATGGTGGGGGAGACGTGCCAGTACTCGCATTGCCTGCGGAAATCTGCCTGCGCTTTGCGCCTGTCTGCAGGGCTAGCTTTGCCTGCGATGCACCGCAGCATGATGTTCTTTGCGGTGTGCTCCAGGCTCGTGAACTCGATCATGTCGACCTTATAGCCCCATTCCGTGAGCTTTAAGGCCCGCAGCGCATCGGTGAGGATGGCGGAAAAGCGCTCCCTTAAGATCCCGTGACCCAGGATCGCTTCCATGTCCGGACGGCGGATCTGCCGGTTGAGCTCGTGCTGGCAGCAGGGCACCGACAGGATGACCCTGGCGTTCCAGGCATGGGCTTTCTGCAGGGCGAAGTCCGTCGCGGTGTCGCAGGCGTGCAGCGTTACGACCATGTCCGCCTTGGCTGTTTCGTCGTAGTCGGCGATGTCGCCCACGAGGAACTGCAGGTTTTCGTAGCTCAGATCCTGTGCGACGCCGCTGCAGAAGGCGATGACGTCTTCCTTCAGATCCAGGCCCACCAGCTTCGCTTTGTAATCGTTCTTAACGTTTAAATACCAATACAGGGCGAAGGTAAGATAGGACTTGCCGCAGCCGAAATCGATGATGACCGGCTCTTTGGGCAGGTATTCCAGGCAGTCCTCTGCGATCTCGAGAAACCGGTTGATCTGCCGGAACTTATTGCGGTGTTTGGGCACGATCTGACCGTCTTTCGTCTGTACGCCCAGGCGCACCAGGAAATCCACCGGCGTGCCGTCGGGGATGGCATAGTTCTTCTCCCGGTTGTGGGCGAGGGGACCCATGGTCTTCGTGGGTTTCTTCTTCAAGATCTTTTCGTGGTCGGGCTTGTTGGCCAGCACGGTGTAATCCGCTTCGGTGGAGAAAATATCCGCCTGCTTAAAGCCGCTCTGCAGCTGCCGCGCCGCAAATGCTTCCACTTCCTCCGGCAGGAGGTTTTCGTGGGTCACCTTCTTTTCGTAGGTATATTCCGCCTGATAGTGCAGGGCATCCCGGAGCAGCACCGGCCGCAGGGATACCTTGCGCACGGGCTGGCTTTTCTTTCTGGGACCGCCGAAGACCGCCAGGATGAGGCATTCCTCCGTCGCCAGTTTTCCTAGGAGTTCTGAGGCGCGTTCCATACTTTTTTCTCCTCGGGGACGGGTTCACCCGCTTCCTGACGGATGCGGTACAGCTCGTCCTGGATCTTCTGTTGGACGAGAGCGCTCACATCCGGGGTCTTCATGCCTTCGATCTCTTCCGGCTCGATGGCGGGCAGGATGTGAAAATACACGTCCGCCGGTCTCAGCCGTCTCTGCTGCTCGAAGATCTTATACGATCCGTCGATGACGAAGGGGACGATGGGTACACCGGCCTTAACGGCGCAGCGGAAGGCGCCGGGCTTGAACTCGTTCATCTCCGCTTTCTGGCTGCGGGTGCCTTCGGGGAATACGACGACGGTACGGCCGTTCTCCAGCAGCGTCTGGGCCTGTTTGATGGATTCCAGGGTATGGCGGGGATTGCCGCGGTCCATGAAGATGCAGTTGGCGTTGGCCATCCATTGAGATACGATAGGGATCTTTTTCGTCTCGATCTTTGCGATGATGGAGTACAGGTTCTCCAGTTCTCGCATGATGAGCAAGATATCCATGTCGCCCTGATGGTTGCCCACGTAGAGCACCGGGCGGTCGTCGATCAGGTTTTCTTCGCCGCCCTTGTGCAGTCTGACCCCTGCGATCCGCATGAGAGGCCGGATCCAGGTGTGGCAGATGGCGGTGGCTTTGCGGTAGGCTCCCTGCTGGTCCTTTTCGTGCTTAAAGTGCCAGTAGATGCAGCTGGGGATATTGACGATGGCGGCAAGGGCTGCCGTCAGTAAAAACAAAATGCTTCTCATAAAAATATTTTACCTCGCCGTTGATTTTATCATAAATGTGAGGGATTTTGTGATAATATATTAAAGTTAAAGTTACAGACAGAGGAACACACAATATGAGCAAGAAGAAAATCATCAATATCGCGGTCATCGCCCACGTAGACGCAGGCAAGTCCACCCTGGTGGATGCGTTCCTGGCCCAGAGCGGCGTGTTCCGCGAAAACGAAGAAATGGTGGCCCAGACCATGGACTCCAACGACCTGGAGCGGGAGAGAGGCATCACCATCTACTCCAAGAACTGTTCCGTCATGCACGACGGTTACAAGATCAATATCGTGGATACGCCGGGACACGCGGACTTCTCCTCGGAAGTGGAGCGCATCATCAAGACCGTGGATACGGTCATCCTGCTGGTGGACTCCTCCGAAGGCCCCATGCCCCAGACCCGTTTCGTGCTCCAGAAGAGCCTGGAACAGAACCTCAACCCGATCCTGCTGATCAACAAGATCGACAAGCGGGATGCCCGCATCGACGAGGTGGTGGACGAGGTCTACGAGCTGTTCATGGACCTGGAAGCCAACGACCGGCAGCTGGATTTCCCCATCCTGTACGGCATCGCCCGCCAGGGCATCGTCGTGAGAGATCCGGCGGATGCTGCGGGGGTCACCGTAGAGGGCGAAAGCGGCTCCAAGGTGAGAAAGAGAGCGGCAGGCCAGGACGGTCTGAACATTACACCGCTGTTCGAGACCATTATCGAGCAGGTGGGCGGCTACGAAGATGCGGACGAGGAACCGCTGCAGTTCCAGATCTCCACGCTGGCGTACGACGACTACATCGGGCGTCTGGGCATCGGCCGCGTGACCCGCGGCAAGATCCGCCCGGGCCAGCAGGTCGCGGTCTGCAAGCCCGACGGCACGTATAAGATGGGGAAAGTGAACCAGACCTTCGTATACAGAGGCCTGAAGAGAACGGCTGTGGACGAAGTCGGAAGCGGCGACATCTGCGTCATTTCCGGCATTTCCGACATCACGATCGGCGATACGGTCTGCGAGGAAGAGCACATCGATCCGCTGCCCCATATCGAGATCGAGGAGCCGACCCTATCCATGAATTTCATGGTCAATTCGTCTCCGTTCGCGGGCAAGGAAGGCAAGTACGTTACGACCCGCCACATCAAGGAGAGACTGGAGAAGGAGCTGGAGGTCAACGTCGGCCTGCTGGTGGAGCCCACCGACAGCACGGATTCCTTCAAGGTGTCCGGCCGAGGCGAGCTGCATCTGTCCATCCTCATCGAAAACATGCGCCGCGAAGGCTACGAGCTGGCGGTCTCCAAGCCGGAGGTCATCTTAAAGCGGGGTGACCACGGCCAGAAGCAGGAGCCTGTGGAAGAAGTCGTCATCGAAGTGCCCGACCAGTATTCCGGCGGGGTCATCTCCGACCTCAACCTGCGCAAAGGCATGATGGTCTCCATGGACGGCCGCAACGGCAGATCCCGGCTGGTGTACACCGTGCCCACGAGAGGCATCCTGGGCTACCGCAGCCAGTTCATCAACCAGACCCACGGCGAAGGCACCATGGTGCAGCGCTTTATCGGTTACGAAGATTATAAAGGCGAGATCCCGGGCAGAACGGCAGGCGCCATCATCGCTCAGGAGGAAGGCGTTTCCACGCCGTACGCGCTCAACAATATCCAGGAGCGGGCGCAGATGTTCATCGGTCCCCAGACGCACGTCTACGAAGGCATGATCGTGGGCCAGAACAGCCGCTCCGACGATATGATCGTCAATCCCTGCAAAGCGAAGAAGGCTTCCAACATGCGGGCTGCGGGCTCTGACGACGCCGTTAAGCTGTCTCCGTACCGCAAGTTCTCCCTGGAGGAGGCGCTGGAGTGGATCGGCGACGACGAACTGGTGGAGGTCACCCCGACCGACATCCGTCTGCGCAAGAAGATCTTAAACGAACTGGAAAGAAGGAGAGCCGGAAGATGGATCGCACCGGAGAACAGGTAACGATCGGTATTACGGACATCAGCACACAAGGCGAGGGCATCGGCAAAGCCGACGGCCTCGCCGTTTTTGCTGCGGATGCGCTGCCCGGCGACCGTGTGCTGGCGGAAATTACGGAAGATAAGGGCCGGTTTGCCAAGGCCCGGGTGCTGGAACTGCTGGAACGCTCCCCGGACCGGGTAGCGGCAGATTGCCCCTCTGTGCAGTGCGGTGGGTGCGCGCTGCGGTGCCTGCGCTATGAGGCGCAGCTGCAGTGGAAGGAAAACTTCGTAAGGGGCGCGCTGCAGCGCATCGGCGGGTTCGACGATCCGAAGGTGCAGCCCATCCGGGGCATGGAGCACCCCTATGATTACCGCAACAAGGTGGAGTTTGCCGTCGAAAAGGGCGGCCGCATCGGCTATTACGCCGCCGGCAGCCATACGCTCTGCGATTATCACGGCTGCCGCATCGCGTTCCCGGAGGCGATCGCCATGGCGGATGCTTTTGCCGCGCATCCGGTGAAGGGCGTAAAGCAGATGATCTTCCGGCGGGGCAGCAGCGGCCAGACGATGGCCGTTCTCGCATCGGACAAGCAGAAACTGACGCACGTGGAAGAACTCATCTATGCGCTGGACGATGCCGCGGAAGATCTGCGGTCCGTAGTATGGGTAGACGGCGCAAAATCAACGGTTTTGGCGGGTATGCCCATCATTGAGGATACGATAACAACAATTCTGTCGACCATTAAAGTCGAGGTCGGTGCCCAGAGTTTTTACCAGGTAAATCCCGCGCAGACGAGCGTACTCTACAGCCTGGCCCAGCAATACGCAGGGCTTACCGGCAGCGAAAGCGTGCTGGACCTGTACTGCGGCGCAGGCAGCATCGGTCTTTCGATGGCAGGCAGCTGCCGCCGGGTCATCGGCGTGGAAGCCGTAAAGCCCGCCGTCATCGCCGCCAACCGCAACGCCGTCATCAACGGCATCGTCAACGCGGAATTCCTGTGCGGCAAGGCGGAGGAAGTGGTTCCCCAGAAACTGCAGGGGGTCAAGGCCGATGTCGTCGTGCTGGACCCGCCCAGAGCCGGCTGCAAACCGGAGCTTCTGGATACCGTGGCACAGATCGCGCCAAAGCGCATCGTCTACGTATCCTGCAATCCGGCGACGCTGGCCCGGGATCTGAAGATCCTTGCGGAAAAGGGGTATCGGCTGAAGGAATGTACCCCGGTGGATATGTTCCCCTTTACCCTGGGAATAGAAAGTGTAAGCCTTTTGACGAGATGATCTAAGGTTAAACTCACAGAATACGAACAGAATATGCTGGACGGCAGCACCGGGGAAGTCGTCGTCTGGAAGAAAGATTGACAGAAAACACGAAAAAACGGCGCATGCAACCGCCGGTTGCGGAATTGCCAAGCGGACTTGGTGGTCTGCAACCGCGGAAAAACGTAAGATTGACCCGTAAACAGGAGGCCGCAGGGCCTTTCGAGATGCGGGAGGAAATCAAATGATACTGGCAGATAAGATCATCAATTTAAGAAAACGGGAAGGCTGGAGCCAGGAAGAACTGGCAGACAGACTCGGCGTAAGCCGGCAGTCCATCTCCAAGTGGGAAGGAGCCCAGTCCATCCCCGATATGAAGAAGATCCTGGCTATAGCGGATCTGTTCGGGGTCAGCACGGACTACCTGCTGCGCGACGAACTGGAGGAGCCGGACGGCGACGGTCCGGTGGAAGAACCTGCTGCAGGGTCACCGTCCCATAAAGTGAGTCTGGAAGAAGCGCAGGCATATATCGCCGCGCGGCTGGAGGCGGGCCCCCGGTCTGCGCTGGGGGTGGCGCTCTGCATCCTGTCGCCGATCCTGCTGATCGCGATCAGCGGCATGGTGGAGGCGGGCGTATGCCCGCTGTCGGAAAACGCGGCCATGGCGATCGGCCTGATCGTGCTGCTGCTGTTCGTGGTGGCTGCCGTCTCCATCTTCATCTTTAACGACAGCAAATTGAAGCGCTTCGAATACATGGAGCAGGAAGATCTGGACACCGAATACGGCGTCTCAGGACTTGCCAGGGAGCTGATGGACCGTCAGGAATCCAGCCACACCCGCTCTACGGTGCTGGGCGTAGGCCTGTGCGTCGCTTCGTCCATTCCGCTCTTCATTACGATGGTGCTGAAGAACGAAGTCTATATGATCTACGGGGTCTGCTTTATCCTGATGTTCGTAGCAGCCGGCGTCTACCTGCTGATCCGCACGAACACCGAGCGCGACACTTATCTGGCGCTGCTGGAGGAAGGGGACTACACCCGGGAAAACAAGGCTGCGAACCGGGAGGTCGTTGGGATCTTCTGGGGGATCACGATCGCGCTCTATCTGGGCATCAGCCTTCTGACGATGCGCTGGGAACTCACCTGGGTCGTCTGGCCCATCGCCGGCATCCTGTACGGCGTGGTGCTGGAATTTGTGAAGAAAGATCTGTAAAGAACCGTCCCCGTCGGGGTTGTAGACAAATGTCGATAAATCTAGTACAATACAGCCAGGTAAGACAGACGCTTTCAGTCAGCAAAAGCCTGAAGGCGTCTTTTTTCATAGCGGAAAGGGGGACGCATATGAAATATTTGTGGAACAGGGTGAAGCAGGTGCCTCGGTGGGGATGGGCCTTCGGCATCGTCTATTTTGCGCTGCAGTACGGCATGTACCGGCTCGGCGAGCTGCTGAGCCGGGTGCTGGGCACGGTCTCCTACGCGCTTCCCTGCAAGATCCCCGTTCTGGACGATCTATTTCCTCTGGTGCCTGCTTTTGCGGTCATCTATCTCTATTCGTATTTCTTCTGGATCTGCGGACCCATCGCGGTGTCCCTTACGAAAAAGCGCAACTTCGTCAACTACATCTGCGGCCTGTCGCTGGCTTATATCATCGGCTTTCTGTTCTTCGTCTTCCTGCCGACCTACATGGACCGCACGGCGGAAGGGCTAATGGAGGCGGCGAAGCAGCCGGGCATCTTCAACGCCATGCTGGCTACGATCTACGCGGCGGACGGCAGCGAGTATGCTTTTAACCTGTTCCCGTCATATCATTGCCTCATCAGTCTCTACTGCTATCTGGGCGTGCGGGGCCAGGAGGAGATCTCCCGCGGCTTCAAGATCTATTCCCTTGTGATGGTCGTGCTCATCTGCCTGTCCACGGTCTACACGAAACAACATTACGTGATCGACATGGTCGGAGGTCTCGGCATTGCATTCTTCTGCTATAATCTAATGGGGCGGCTTGACCCCGGCAAACGTTGGGAATAACCAAGGAGAACGAACATGGACCAGAAACAACTACAGCAGATCTTTCTCGATACGGGTTTTGTACATTGGAGCGGTACGCCGGAAGAGCGGATAGTCGCAGAATATTTAAAGGCGAAGTGCGAAGAACTGGGCGTTCCGGCGCACCTGGAAGGCTTCCGGGTGGCGTCTGCGGACATCGAAAGCGCCCAGGTGCTGGCGGACGGGAAGGAGATCCCCTGCAAGGGTTTCTTCGGCTGCGGCAGCGGTACCGTCGAGGGCGAACTATATTACATGACCAATACAGACCCCGTCTCTTTGGCTGGCGTGAAGGATAAGATCGTGCTGCTGGATACCCAGGGCTTCTCCTATTTTACCTATCAGGACCTGATGAAGGCCGGCGCCAAGGGCATCCTGTGCACCTACGGCAACCTGTATTATCCCCAGACCGATATTGACGAACGCGACTTAAGAGAACATGTCGTCGGCGATGCCCGCAAGGTGCTTTGCGCGATGATCCACATCAGCAGCGCCGTGGAGCTGGTCCGGGACGGCATCAAACGCGTGCAGATCTCGGTACAGCAAAAGGAGTTTGACGGCGAGTCCCATAACGTTATCGCGGAGATCCCCGGCAGAAACGGCGAATTCATCACGCTGTCCGCCCACCTGGATACGACCCGGATGTCCCACGGGTCCTACGACAACATGTCCGGCTGCGTCGGACTTCTCGGTGTGATGGATGCTCTCAAGGACAAAGATCTCAACTACGGACTGCGCTTCGTCTTCTGCGGCAGCGAGGAGAGGGGGCTGCTGGGGTCAAAGGCCTATGTCCGTGACCGCGAACAGGACCTGGAAAAGACAGCACTCAACATCAACCTGGACATGATTGGCACCATCATGGGCAAATTCATCGCCTGCGCCTCGGCGGAGGAAGCCCTGGCGAGCTACCTGCGCTACATGGGTGCGGAGCTGAATTTCCCGGTGGAGGCCCGCACCGGCGTCTATTCCAGCGATTCCACGCCTTTCGCGGACAAGGGCGTGCCGGCGGTCTCGCTGGCCCGCATCGCAGGAGGCAATGCGGCGCCGATCCACTGCCGTTACGACACGCCGGCGGTGCTGTCCATGGCGCAGATGGAAAAGGACATCGCCTTTATCGCGGAGTTCACCCGCCGCATGGCTTGTTCCACTGCCTGCCCGGTCTCCCGGGAGATTCCGGAGAAGGTGAAGACGGAACTGGACGAGTATCTCAATCGGAAGAGAAAAGGATAAAAAGCGTAAGAAAAAGCCGCTGGGGTAGTCCTCAGCGGCTTTGTTATGCCATTTTTATTTTCCCGAGATCACGATGCCGTCCACCGCCAGATAGGGCAGGGAGAAAAGGCCGGAATCGTCGGTCTCCTTCGAGATGCCCCGCACGTGCTGCAGCATTTCGCCCAGGTTGCCGTTGATCATGGTCTCGGTCACTGCGCGGGTCACGCGGCCGTGCTCGATCAGGAAGCTGTTCTTGGCAACGCCGGAGAATTCGCCGTTTGCGCCGGGGTGACCCCCGGAAAACCCGCCGATGAGCAGGCCTTTTTCGATGCCGGCCAGGATCGTTTCCAGGCTCTCCGCACCGGGCTTCATGATGAGATCGGAACCGTCGTTCTTCAGGACGGGCCGGCCGGTCTTGTTCGCTGCGTACAGTCCCAGCATATGAGCCTTCAGCACGCCGTTCTCGATGACGTTGACGGGTTCGGACAGATAGCCGTCGCCGGTGAGGCGCTCGCCGCAGACGATGCGGGGGTCGAAGGGATCGAAGCCGATGGTGATCCGCTCATCCGCCACCTTTTCGCCGACCTTATCCAGCCACTGGCTGGTGCCGTCGAGGATCACGCCGCCGCCGGCGTAGTTGTCCAGGGTCATCCCGATAAAATCCAGCAGGCAGCCCGGCGTAAACACCGCGGTGCCTTCGAATTTGCCGGACAGGGGAGCAGGGTCGATCTGGCGCTGGATCGCTTCGAACTTTCTGCGGAAATCGCCGAGATCGATCAGCTTACCGTCCAGAGAGTCCAGCCGCTGGAACGCATATTCCAGGCCGGTGTTCTTTTCGCCGTCGCCGGCGGAAAATTCGACCGTAACGTCGTACCAGCCGCTGACGGATTCGGCGCAGGTGCCGTTGCTGTTGCGGTAGATGGTGCGTCCCGCCGTGTGGTCCGCCACCATTTCCATGACGTGCACGCTGGGGTATTCCGCCGCGATATCCGTCTGCATTTCCTCCAGCCGGTCGAAGAACCGGTCGAAATCGGCTTCGACTGCGCCTTGGGTAAATGCGTGCTTGCCTTGGTCCGGCGCGATGTCGTGGGCCGGATCTTCCGGAGCGCTTTCGGCCGCTGCGAGAGCGCTTTCCGTCAGTGCAGCAAGTCCTTCTTCGCTCAGATCGTTGCCGCTGGCAGAGCCCTTGCGGCCGGCCTGGTAGACCGTTACGCCTGCGCCGCCGCCGAAGACGGTGCGCATCAGTTTAAAGGTGTCGCCCTCCGTGTTGAGTTCCTGCTTTTCGGATTCCCGCAGGGAGAACGCATATTTTTCAACGGCCCTTTCCTTCAGAAGATTCTCCAGAAAGTCCGCTTTCTGTTTCAGTTCACTCATTTCCGTCCTCCTTATCTGCCGCCGATCATGATATGGCAGCGCATGCACGGACCGCCCATGCCTACGGGGATCATCTGCTTTTTTCCGCAGAAGCCGCTGGAGGACCATTCCACGGTGTCGGACACCATGTCCACGGTCTTCAGCATGTCGAAGGCGACGCCGGATACGGTGGTATCCAGCAGGGCGCGGCCCAGCTTGCCGTGCTTGATCTCGTAGCCGCAGGCGACGCCGAACATGAATTCGCCCGTCAGGTCCGCCTGACCGTTGCGGGAATCCACGAGATAGTAGCCGTCGTCCACGGAGGCGATCAGTTCTTCCAATGTGTTTGACCCCGGCAGGATGCAGGTGTTTCGCATGCGGATGAGGGGCTCGTCGGAGAACGCCCAGGCGCGGGCATTGCCCGCAGGTTTTTGTCCGAAGCGCTGCGCCGTTTCCCGGTTGTTCATGTAGCCGGTCAGGATGCCGTCTTTAATAAGAACTGCATCTTCGGCCTTAACGCCCTCGTCGTCCAGAAAGACGGGAAGGGGCGCGGGAGATCCGTTATAGGTGTGAGCGAAGTCTATGAGGGTCACCAGGTCCGATGCCACCCGCTTGCCCAGATTCGGCCCCGCCACGCTGCCGCCCATCACCAGGTCGGCTTCCACGGTGTGTCCGACGGCTTCGTGGGCCAGCATGCCGCCCATCATACCGCCCAGCACCACCTGTTTATACCCGGCTTCGGCGTGGATGCCGTGGGTCTTATCCTTCACCTTCTGATACAGGTTCTCGATGGCGGGATAGTACTGCGCAAGGTCCGTAAAGTGGTCGTCGAAGCAGCCTGCGCCGCCCAGAGCTTTAAACAGCTCCACCGGCGTTCCGTCCTCCGCCTGCATCGTCATCATCACGTAGATGTAGCAACGGGGCGAGGTCAGGTGACCGCTGCAGGCATCGGATGCGTAGACGATGCGGTCCTGGGAATCCTCGGTATAGACGATGCTGCGGCTGAGCAGATCCGGATAGGTCTTCGCAACATAATCGTCCAGCGCCCGGCTGGCTTCGATGATGCGCTTCTGCTCCGCATCGGCGATCTCCCGGTTGAGGGGGACCGTCTCCTGCGCCAGGGCAGGAGGCATGGGCGTGCGGGTCTTCGCGTGACGGTCCAGAAGCAGCACATTGCTGCGGGCCGCTTTCAGTACCCGGGCTGCCGCTTCCGGGGAATATTCCGCGGCGGAGGCAAACCCGTACAGGCCGTCTTTTCCGACCCGAGCGGAGACGCCTCTCGCTTCGCTGCGGGAATTGGCCGTCAGATTGCCCTTCAGCAGGACGACCCGCCGGTTTCTGTTCTCGTGACCCCGCAGCACCGTCTGAAAACCGTCTTCAAACAGCGCGGTCTGGGGCTTTATGATATCGTTCAGCATGGTAACTCCTTCTAAGATTTGGTTTTGTTCTATTCCGTATCATAATACACCATGATATAATACTTCTGTTAGTCTTTTCTCAGAATAAGGAGACATCTTATGTATCGCGAGTTCAAAAAAGTGCTGGTTGCAAACCGCGGCGAGATCGCCATGCGCGTCTTCCGGGCCTGCCACGACCTGGGCATCCAGACCATCGCCATCTATTCCAAAGAAGATACTTACAGCCTGTTCCGCACGGCAGCGGACGAATCCTACCTGGTAGGAGAGAACGACAGTCCTCTGGGTGCTTATCTGAATATTTCCGCTATCATCCACCTGGCTAAGCAGCACGGCGCGGATGCGATCCACCCGGGTTACGGTTTCCTGTCGGAAAACGGCGATTTCGCCAAGGCCTGCGAGGATGCCGGCATCAAATTCATCGGCCCATCCAGCAGCATTCTGCACATGATGGGCGACAAACTGTCCGCCAAGCAGATGGCGCTGGAGTGCAATGTTCCTACGACGCCGGGCACTGCTGAACCGCTTAAGAGCAGGGAAGAAGCCCAGAAGCTCGCCATGGAGTTCGGCTTCCCTGTCATCCTGAAGGCAGCGGCCGGAGGCGGCGGCAGAGGCATGCGCCGCTGCGACACCGTAGAGGAAGTGGGAACGAACTTCGACCTCGTTAAAGCGGAAGCCCTCAAGGCCTTCGGCAACGAGGACATCTTTATGGAGAAGTTCCTTGTGGAGCCCAAGCACATCGAAGTGCAGGTCCTGGGCGACGAACAGGGCAACGTGGTGCACCTCTACGAAAGAGACTGCTCGCTGCAGCGCCGTTACCAGAAGGTCGTGGAATTCACGCCGGCCTTCTCCGTGCCCGAAGACGTGCGCAAGGCCATCCACGCGGATGCGGTCAAGATCGCAAAGCACGTGGGCTATACGAACGCCGGTACCCTGGAATTCCTTGTGGACAAAGACGGACACCACTACTTTATCGAGATGAATCCCCGCATCCAGGTGGAGCACACCGTTACCGAGATGGTGACGGGCATCGACCTGGTGCGCTCCCAGATCCTCGTGGCGGAAGGGCGGCCTCTGTCCGATCCGCTCATCGGCATCTCCTCCCAGGAGGACATCCATCTGAACGGCTACGCGATCCAATGCCGGGTCACCACGGAAGATCCTGCCAACAATTTCGCACCGGACACCGGTAAGATCACATCCTACCGCTCCTCCGGCGGTTTCGGCATCCGCCTCGACGGCGGCAACGCCTACGCCGGCGCGGAGATCTCTCCGTATTACGACTCTCTGCTCGTAAAGATCACCACCTGGGACCGCACGTTCGAGTCCTGCTGCCGCAAGGCTACCAGAGCCGTCCGCGAAGTGCACGTCCGCGGGGTGAAGACGAATATCAACTTCATTACGAACATCCTGCGCAACCCGGTATTTCTGGCGGGCAAGTGCCACACGAAGTTCATCGATGAGACGCCGGAGCTGTTCGACATCGGCGAAAGCGAAGACCGGGCCACGAAGATGCTGCGCTATATCGGCAACATCGTGGTCAAGGAGAAGGACGGCCACAAGTTCTACGAGACGCCGCGCTTTCCGCCGGTCACCGGCAACCGCCCCGACGGCCTTAAGCAGATGCTGGACAAAGAAGGCCCGAAGGCTGTGGCGGACTGGGTGCTGAACCAGAAGAAGCTGCTCATCACCGATACGACTTGCCGCGACGCGCACCAGTCCCTGCTGGCCACCCGCGTCCGTACCCGCGACATCGTCAAGGGCATGGAAGGCACCAGCGAGATCCTGGCAGACGCCTTCTCCCTGGAATGCTGGGGCGGTGCCACCTTCGACGTGGCTTACCGCTTCCTGCACGAATCCCCCTGGGAACGCCTTACGATGATCCGGGAAAAGTCGCCCAACCTGCTGCTGCAGATGCTGCTGCGGGGTGCCAACGCCGTGGGCTATACCAATTATCCCGACAACGTCATCCGGGCGTTCGTCAAGGAAGCCGCAAAGACAGGCGTGGACGTGTTCCGCGTGTTCGACTCCCTCAACTGGGTGCCGGGCATGAGCATCGCCATGGACGAAGTCTTAAAGCAGGACAAGATCTGCGAGGCGACGATCTGCTACACCGGCGATATCCTGGACGAGACCCGCGACAAATATACCCTGAAATACTATATCGATCTGGCGAAGGAACTGGAGCACAGAGGCGCTCACATGCTCTGCATCAAGGATATGAGCGGCATCTTAAAGCCCTATGCGGCTAAAAAACTGGTGTCCGAACTGAAGCAGGAGATCGGCATCCCCGTGCATCTGCACACCCATGACACCTCCGGCAACCAGGTGGCAGCTTATCTGCTGGCGGCGGAAGCCGGCGTGGACGTGGTAGACTGCGCCATCAGCTCCATGGCAGGCCTCACGAGCCAGCCCTCCCTGAACGCGGTCGTCGCCGCGCTGCAGGGCACGGAGCGGGATACAGGCCTGGATCTGGACCGCCTGCAGTACCTGACGGATTACTGGGAAGACGTGCGCAAGCGCTACGAATCCTTCGAGGCGGGCATCAAGACCAATGCCACGGACATCTACCGCTACGAGATCCCCGGCGGCCAGTACACGAACCTGAAGCCCCAGGTGGCCTCTTTAGGCCTTGCTCACCGGTTCACCGAGGTAAAGGAAAACTACCGCAAGGTGAATCAGATGCTGGGCGATGTCATCAAGGTGACCCCCTCCAGCAAGATGGTGGGCGACCTGGCGATCTTCATGACCCAGAACGACCTCACCCCGGAGAACATCGTGGAAAAGGGCGAAGCCCTGGCCTTCCCGGACAGCGCCATCAGCTATTTCTCCGGCATGATGGGCCAGCCCCAGGGCGGCTTCCCCGAAGACCTGCAGAAAGTGGTGCTGAAGGGCCGCAAACCCATCACCTGCCGGCCTGGCGAGCTGCTGCCTCCCGTGGATTTCGCGGAGAAGAAGCGGGAACTCAAGGAGTTCTGGCCGGAATACGATGAGGCGGACGATCAGGACGTCATCAGCTACTGTCTGTATCCGAAGGTGCTGGAGGACTACGCCAAACAGCGCAAGGACTACGGCTATATTACCCGTCTGGGCAGCCACGTGTTCTTCCACGGCCTGGCGGTGGGCGAGACCAACAAGGTGAACATCGCCGACGGCAAGACCCTGGTCATCAAATACGTAGGCCTGGGCGACCTGGACAGCGAAGGCATGCGCACCGTTCACTTCGAACTCAACGGCATCGCCCGCAGTGTCAAGGTGCCCGACGAAGCGGCCCAGAAAGATATCATCAAAGTGCCCATGGCCGATCCGGAGGACAAGAGCCACGTCGGCGCGTCCATCCCCGGCGCCGTGAGCAAGATCGCCGTTAAGGTCGGCGATAAGATCGAAAAGGACCAGACCCTCATCACGGTAGGAGCCATGAAGATGGAATCTGCCGTAACCGCCCGCATGAGCGGCACGGTGGAGGAGATCCTCGTCAAGGAAGGCGACACCGTCAAGGGCGGCCAGCTTCTGATCGTACTGGGAAGCCCGGTGCAGTAAGGAGGACCCATGAGCAGAAAAACGATCCTCCGGGTCAACGTTTGCTATTATTTCGTGATCGCGATGCTGCTGATCTGGGGACTGTTCGTGTTTCCCCAGTTCTGGCCCACGGCAAGGATCCTTGTGATCGCCGTATCCATCGCGTTCCTGGTATTTGTGATCCTGTTCAGCAAATGCCCCCACTGCGGCAAGGGTCTGCCTCCCGGATTCAAAGGGACGGAATGCCCTCACTGCGGTAAACAGCTCTATTGACAGGAAAAGCTCCAACCATGAGAAATATTACATTAGGAAAAACCGGTATTACCGTACCGCAGAATGCGTTCGGCGCGCTGCCCATCCAGCGCGTGACCCTGGGAACAGCCGTGCATCTGCTGCGTTCTGCCTACGACGGCGGTATGCGCTTTTTCGACACTGCGAGAGCATATACGGACAGCGAGGAAAAGATCGGCACCGCCTTCGAAGGCATGCGGGATAAAGTCTATATCGCTTCCAAGACCAAGGCGAGGAACGCCGCGGAATTCTGGGAAGACCTGGAGACCTCCCTGAAGACGCTGAAGACCGATCATCTGGATCTGTACCAGCTGCACTTCGTTCCCCAGTGCTATAAGCCGGGAGACGGAACCGGCCTCTACGAAGCGCTGGTTGAAGCGAAAAAGCAGGGAAAGGTCCTCCACATCGGCATTACCGCGCACAAGATCGGCGTGGCGGAGGAGATCGTGGCCAGCGGACTGTATGAGACGCTGCAGTTCCCGTTCTCTTATCTCGCGTCGGACCGGGACATCGCGCTCGTTAAGTCCTGCCGGGATGCCGGCATGGGCTTTATCGCCATGAAGGGACTGTCCGGCGGACTCCTTACGAATTCCAAAGCCTGCATGGCATTCATGAGCCAGTTCGAAGCGCTGCCCATCTGGGGCGTACAGCGGGAAAGCGAGCTGAAGGAATGGCTGCGTTTCTTCGACGAGGATGTCGAAATAACGGACGAGCTGAGAGCGGTCATCGAAGCGGACCGCAAGGAACTGATGGGCGACTTCTGCCGCGGCTGCGGCTACTGCATGCCCTGCACCGTCGGCATCCAGATCAACCAGTGCGCGCGGATCTCACAGATGGTACGGAGAGCGCCGTCTGCCTCCTGGCTTAACGATTATTGGCAGAAAGAGATGGCGAAGATCGACGAATGCGTGGAATGCGGTCTCTGCAAGACCCGCTGCCCGTACGTGCTGGACACGCCGAAACTGCTGAAAAAGAACCTGGCGGACTACAGAGCCATCCTGGCGGGGAAGGTATCCGTCTGATCCGCCGGTCCCGATCTCTACAGAACATCTATGGAAGACAGACAAAACGAAAAACGATCCCTGGCCATGCTCGTCGCCTCCATGGCGATCTGGGGCAGCCTGGGCCTGTTCCGCCGGGCCATTCCGCTGCCTTCGGCGGTGCTGGCCTTCGTGCGGGGCGTGGCCGGGTCCCTGTTCCTCATCCTGTTCGTCAAGGCCAGGGGAGGCAAGGTAAATGCCGGCATGACCCGAAAGCAGATCGCCTGGTTCGGTACGGCCGGCGCCATTATGGCGTTCAACTGGATCCTGCTGTTCGACGCCTATAACTACACGTCGGTGGCGGTGGCAACGCTGTGCTATTACATGATGCCGGTCTTCGTGATCCTGGCATCGGCCGTACTGTTCGGCGAGAAACTGACGGCGAGAAAGTTGATCTGCGTCGCCGTATGCGTGGCCGGCATGCTGCTGGTGACGGGCGTTGCGCAGGGCGGAATGCCCTCCGGTGCAGAAGCCCGGGGCATCCTGATGGGCCTTGCTGCCGCGGTCCTGTACTCGACGGTCGTTCTGATGAACAAGAAGATGCCCGGCATGGACGCTTACGAGAAGACCATCGTGCAGCTTTGCGGCGCGGCTGTGATCATGGTGCCGTATATCCTCCTGACGGAGGATGTAACCGCCCTCAGCCTGGACGGAAAGGGTGCGGTGATGCTCTTCCTCGTTGCCGCCGTGCACACGGGAATCGCCTATGCGCTGTATTTCGGCTGCATGGACGATCTGAAGGCGCAGACCGTGGCCATCTTCAGCTATATCGACCCCATCGTTGCGGTGCTGCTCTCCGCCTTCGTGCTGGGAGAACCGCTCTCTGCTTTAGGCGTAGCCGGCGTCATCCTCGTGCTGGGCGCCGCGATCGTAAGCGAACTATGAAAGCACTCATCGCCATGAGCGGCGGCGTGGATTCCTCCGTCGCAGCTCTCCTTACAAAAGAAGCAGGCTACGACTGCATCGGCTGCACCATGAAGCTCTGGGACCTCCCGGAGGAAGATGCCGGTGCCGTGAAGGCCGGCAAGACCTGCTGCAGTCTGGACGATACGGAAGACGCCCGGAGCGTCGCCTACCGGCTGGGCATGCCTTTCTATGCGTTCAACTACAAGGACGAATTCATGGAAAAGGTCATCTGTCCCTTTGCCGCCAGCTACGAGCAGGGGCAGACTCCCAATCCCTGCATCGAGTGCAACCGCTATCTGAAGTTCGGCAGGCTGTATGAACGGGCGAAGGAACTGGGCTGCGAAAAGATCGTTACGGGTCATTATGCCCGGATCGAACAGGGCCCGGACGGCCGGTTCCTGCTGAAGAAGGGGCTTGACCCTTCCAAGGACCAGAGCTATGTGCTGCACTGCCTGACCCAGGAGCATCTGGCTCACACGCTGTTCCCCCTGGGATCGTACACAAAGGACCAGGTACGCTGTGTTGCCGCGGAACATGGCTTTGTGAACGCGGGCAAACCGGACAGCCAGGACATCTGCTTCGTGCCGGACGGCGATTATGCGGACGTCGTGCAGCGGTACGGAAGCGGGGCCGGGACGGAGCCGGGGGCTTTTGTGGACCTGCAGGGAAATCCCATCGGCACCCATAAGGGGCTGATCCACTATACCATCGGACAGCGCAAGGGCCTGGGCAACACCTGGGGCAAGCCGGTGTTCGTCTGCGCCATCGATGCGGCGGCCAACACGGTAACGCTGGGAGACAGCGCGGATCTTTTTGAGACGCGGGTGGAAGTAAGGGATTTCAACTGGATCGCGGGCGAAGCGCCGGAAGGGCGGGTCCGCGGTACGGCGAAGCTGCGCTACCGGCAGACGGAAACGCCGGTGACGGCGGAAGCGGCGGGGGATGGAAGGGTCATCCTGACGTTCGACGAACCCCAGCGGGCCCCGACACCGGGCCAGTATGCCGTGCTCTACGACGGCGATACAGTCCTTGGCGGCGGCGTGATCGAGACCGGCAAGAACCCTGTTGACTTATCCGGCAGGCTGGGATAGAATATTCTGGTAAAGAAACAAACCGAGGAGAAAGCATGATCCACATCTGCGGAAACAACATGATGATGCGGCGCAGCCGGGTACGGGAATATTTACCGGACCTTGTTTTGTGACGCAAACGAGGTTTGGAGCCCATTACCCGGATAACTCACGAAACCGTGCGTTATCCGGTTTTTATTTTGCAGGGGAGATAGATAACATGAAGATCAGTCAGATTTTGCAGCAGGACGGATACAGACTCTCGTTCGAGGTCTTTCCGCCGAAAAAGAGCACGGGATTGGAGAACGTGCGCAGAGCCACCGAAGAGATCGCCAAGCTGGGGCCTTCCTTCGTGAGCGTCACATACGGCGCAGGCGGCGGCACCAGCGATTTTACGCTGGACATTGCAAAGAACATCAAGGAACAGACCGGCGTGCCCGTACTGGCCCACGTCACCTGCGTCAGCTCCTCCAAGGAGAAGGTGGCCGGGTACATCGAAGCCCTTAAGGAAAGCGGCATCGAGAACGTAATGGCGCTGCGGGGCGACCTGACCCCGGAGATGGAAGGGCAGGACCGAAGCGGCTGGGACTACCGGAATGCCTACCAGCTGGTGGAAGAGCTGAAGGCGGCCGGAGATTTCTGCATCGGCGGCGCCTGCTATCCGGAAGTGCACCCCGAAAGCAGCTGCCGGAACGAGGACCTTCTCCATCTGAAAGAAAAAGTGAAGGCCGGGTGCGATTTTTTGACCACACAGATGTTCTTCGACAACGATCTGTTTTATAGTTTTCTATATCGGGTGAGAGACATCGGCATCGACGTGCCGGTGATCCCGGGCATCATGCCCATCACCAACGCGAACCAGGTGGAGAAAGCCTTAAATCTTTCCGGCTGCCATATGCCCATCCGGTTTACCTCTCTGGTGGACCGCTTCGGCAGCAATGCAGCCGCCATGCAGCAGGCGGGCATCATCTATGCAACGGAGCAGATCATCGATCTGTTCGCCAACGGTGTCCGCAACGTGCACGTGTACACCATGAACAAGCCGGAAGTGGCCGCCGGTATCTTGAATAACGTCTCGGCCATCCTGAACGTGAAATGAGTACGACCGCAGTAAAAACCTACCGGGATCTGCAGCCGGATCTGTCCGAAGTGATGCGGTATGCCGGCGCGCCGAAGACGGCGGAGCCGGATGCCCTCATGCTTTCCTGCCTGGAAGAACTGGGGGAGATCCGGGGCAGGCTGTGCTGGCGGCAGTTTCCCATCCTGCGCTGCGGCGAGCGGATGGATCTGGGCTTTTGCCGGACGTCTTCCGAAAAGCTGGCGGCAAACCTGAAGGGATGTTCCTCCCTGGTGCTGTTCGCGGGGACGCTGGGCATCGAGATCGACCGGCTGCTGGCGAAATACGGCAGGCTTTCCCCTGCGAAAGCCCTGTGGTTTCAGGCGATCGGCGCTGCTGGGATCGAGGCCCTGTGCGACGCCTTCTGCGAAGAACTGCCGGATCTGCTTTGTGGTCATCCGTCCCTGAAGCCCCGCTACAGCCCCGGCTTCGGCGACTTCGGCCTGGAATATCAGCCGTTTATCTTTTCGGCGCTGGACTGCCAGAAACAGATCGGGCTCACGTTGACGGACAGCCTGCTGATGAGCCCCACAAAATCTGTAACGGCTTTGGTCGGCATACGCGATGAGGAATAAACCATGAAGATTTTAGACTACATACAAGATAACGTCCTGATCCTGGACGGCGGCATGGGCAGTTTTCTGCAGGAGAAGGGTCTGCAGCCCGGCGAGCGGCCGGAGCCCTGGAACATTCGCCATCCTGAGGTGGTCACGGGCATTCATAGGGCGTATTTCGACGCCGGCAGCAACGCCGTCATCACCAACACCTTCGGGGCCTGCGGCCTCCGGTTTTCCAAGGAGGAACTGGAGCAGATCGCAGCGGCGGCCGTGGCAAATGCCCGGCGGGCTGCGGAAGAAAGCTCTGCGCCCCAGCCGAAATGGGTGGGACTGGACGTGGGACCCTGCGGCAAACTCCTGAAGCCCTTCGGCGATCTGGATTTCGAAGAGGCGGTGGAGGCCTTTGCGGTCTTCCTCCGGGCCGGCGCTGCGCAGCATCCGGACTTTGTTTTCATCGAGACCATGAGCGACTGCTACGAGACGAAGGCTGCTGTGCTGGCCGCAAAGGAGAATTGCGATCTGCCCATCTTTGTCTCCAACGCCTACAGCGACAACGGCCGGCTTCTGACGGGAGCGGACCCCGCCGTCATGACGGCGATGCTGGAAGGCCTCGGCGTCTCCGCCCTCGGCATGAACTGCTCCCTGGGCCCGGATATGCTGCTTCCTATCGCGGAGCAGTACTTGAAAGCCTCGTCCCGTCCCATCATTTTCAAGCCCAATGCGGGGCTGCCGAAACTGGAGAATGGGCAGACGGTCTACGATGTGACCCCGGCAGAATTCGGCGTCTACGCCGCGGAGGCGGTGAAAAAGGGCGTGCGCATCGTCGGCGGCTGCTGCGGCACGACCCCGGAGACGATACGGGCGATCGCCAAGCAGGTGCGGGATCTGAAGCCTGCTGCGGTCGGACCAAAGCGCCGCACCGTCATTTCGTCCTATGCGCATGCCGCTGTCTTCGGCCGCGAACCCGTGCTGATCGGCGAGCGGATCAATCCCACCGGGAAGAAACGCTTGAAGCAGGCGATCCTGGACGGAGACATGAGCTATCTGCTGAACGAGGCAGCCGGCCAGGAGGAGAAGGGCGTGCATGCCATCGACGTCAATGTGGGCGTGCCCGGCATCGATGAGCCTGCCGTGCTGAAAAGAGCGGTGGAGGAGATCCAGGCGGTCACCAATCTGCCGCTGCAGCTGGACAGCTCCGATCCCGCGGCGCTGGAAGCCGCTATGCGGATCTATAACGGTAAACCCCTGGTGAACTCCGTCAACGGAAAACAGGAATCCATGGATGCGGTGTTCCCCCTGGTCAAAAAGTACGGCGGGGCGGTGATCGCCCTGACGCTGGATGAAGAAGGCATTCCCATGGATGCAGGAAAGCGGGTGCAGATCGCGGAGAAGATCATCGCCGAAGCCGCCCGGTACGGCATCGGAAAGGAAGACCTCATCTTCGATACGCTGGCCATGCCCGTGAGCGCGTCCGCAGATGCTGCAAATATCGCCCTGGATGCCCTGGAACGCATCCGCAAGGAACTGGGATGCTGCACTTCTTTGGGCGTATCCAACATCTCGTTCGGACTGCCCGCCCGGGGCGCCGTGAACAGCGCCTTTTTCCTGCGGGCCCTGGACCGGGGACTTTCCGCCGCCATCATCAATCCCTATGCGGAGGATATGATGCGCAGTTTCTACGCCTTCCGGGCGCTGGCAGGCCTGGATGAAAGCTGCGGAGACTATATCCGCTACTGTGAGGCTCATCCGGCGGCAACTGCCGCTGCAGCCCCGGTATCCGCACCGGCTGCGGACGCCCCAAAGGCAGGAAGCGAACTGCAGAACGCCATCGTGAAGGGTTTTAAGGAGCAGGCGGGATTGCTCGCGAAGCAGATCCTGAAGGAGACGGAACCGGTGGATCTCATCAACGGAGAGATCATTCCGGCGCTTAACACGGTAGGGGACGGCTTTGCGGCCGGCACCGTCTATCTGCCCCAGCTGCTGATGAGCGCAGAAGCAGCTTCTGCCGCCTTCGAAGAGGTAAAGGCCGTCATGGCTCTCCGCCCGAAGGACGATGCGGGAAAGAAATGCACCGTGGTCGTCGCCACGGTAAAGGGCGACATCCACGATATCGGAAAGAACATCGCAAGACTGCTGCTGGAAAGCTACGGATTCGATGTCGTGGATCTGGGCAAGGATGTGGAGCCGGCGAAGATCCTGGAAGAGGTCACGAGGCTGCACGCCCCCATCGCGGGCCTTTCCGCCCTGATGACCACCACCGTCCCCGCCATGCAGGAGACCATCGATCTCCTGAAAGAGAAGGCGCCCTGGTGCAAAGTCCTGACGGGCGGAGCGGTGCTGACGGCGGATTTTGCGGAAAAGATCGGCAGCGACTGCTATGCAAAGGACGCCATGGACACGGTGCGCTATGCCCAAGACCTGTCCGCTGTGTTATAATGAAAAAAACGAAAAGGAGAAACGCCGCTATGGAACTTTCGACGGCAGCAAGATTATATATTCCCACGATCTGCCCCTGCTGCGGGCGCTACATCTTCGAGGAAAAAGGACAATACGAGATCTGCCCGGTGTGCGGCTGGGAGGATGACCCGGTGCAGCGCCGGGAACCGGATCTGGCCGGCGGCGCCAACAAGCTGAGCCTGAACGAGGCGAGAAAAGCCTGGAAGGAGGCCTCCCATGAATAAGAAACTCCTGCCCATCCTGTTTGTTATCATTCTGCTGGCCTCGTTCTTCCTGATGTGGAGCATTACGCATCCGGCTGCGCATCCGGCTGCAGACCCGGTGCCGGTGGAGGAGCCCGTCGAAGGGGACGAAGCCCCCGCCGAAACCGATGAGATCGCCTGGAACTACGACGAATTCCCGGAAGATTACACCTTCCGGAGCCAGAAATACCTGGACCAGCACTACGAGAAACACGGCATCGACATGGGGTTCGAGAACGCGCAGCTGTACGAAGAATCCGCGAACCTGGTGATCCATCATCCCGACGTGCTGCACAAGATCGAAAAGGAAGACGGGGATACCTGCTTCTATCTGGAGGAGACGAACGAGTTTGTCGTTCTGTCCAAAGACGGCTATATCCGGACCTACTTCTGGCCGGATTCCGGGAAAAAGTATTACGATAAGCAATAGAGAGGCGAAATGAAAGGCCCTGTGATCACAAAAGACTGCATCGAGACCCTGCTGGACGCGAAGTTTATCCGGGTATATGATCTGCAGTATGCGGAAGGGAAGCACTACTACGATGCCAGCCGGAGGATGGCGGAAGACCTGGCGGCGATCAAGACGGAGGAAGAATTCCGGGAAATGCTGCCGGATGCCGTCAGCTGCTGCGTCATTCTGCGGAGCCCGGGGGAAGAGCCCAAGCTGCTGCTTTCCTACGAATACCGGTACCCCTGCGGCCGGTTCCTTCTGAGCCCGCCTGCAGGACTGATCGAACCCGAAGACCGGGAGAGACCGGACGCCCTCGTCCGCACGGCGGTGCGGGAGATCGCGGAGGAGACGGGTCTGCAGATCCGGCCTTCCGACCGGGTCGAGGTGATCGATCCCTGTCTGTTCAGTTCCCCCGGCATGACGGACGAGTGCAACGCCATGGTCTGCGCCGTGGTGGATGCCCCGGATCTGGCCTCCCTGGACCAGAGCGGTGCAGTGGGCACCGAGCAGTTCGATGGATTTCTGCTGGTCACCAAAGAGGAAGCGGAGAAGATCCTCCGCACCGGAAGAGATCCGCAGGGATTTTTCTATTCCGTGTTCACCTGGATCGTGCTGGCCTGGTTTGCCGGCGGATTCTGGGAAAGATAGCTGCTTCGAAGGGTCAGGAAGAGTTTATGGGTCTTCGTCCGAAACACAAATGCATCATAGCCTTGCTCCTTTTCGTCAGTTTTGTGCTGCTCTGTGGCTGCACGGAGGTGCGCGCGCAGGCGGATGTAACGGAAGAGGCGGCAGGCAGCGGTGCTGCACCTCATATTGCGGTGAAGATCGAAGGAGATAACATAAGCAGAGTTATGTCTTCTATGACGCTTCGGGAAAAGATCGGACAGCTGTTCATCATCCGGCCGGACACGCTGGGCGGATCGGTGCAGAACCTTACAAAAGAGGGTATGGCGCTCTATACGTCGTACCCGGCCGGCGGCTTCTGTCTGTTTGCACGCAACATCGCGGATCCCCAGCAGCTGAAGTCCTTTACGTCTCAGCTGCACGGTCTCGGAGACCGTTTCCAGCCCATCCTGACGATCGATGAGGAGGGCGGTCCTGTCGTTCGCATCGCAGCAAACAGCCGGTTCGACGTGCCGCGTTTTCCCGCCATGGGAAAACTGACCGCAGCGGGAGATCCTCCTGAAGTGCGCCGTCTCGCATCCTTCGAATGCAGCAAGGCCATCGGGACCTATCTGAAGGAATACGGATTCGATCTGGACTTCGCGCCTGTCGCGGACGTCAACACCAATCCCCATAATCCCGTCATCGGCACGCGGGCGTACAGCAGCGATCCCCTGACGGCAGCGGATCTCGTGGGCGCGGCCTGCGCAGGCCTGCACGAAGGCGGTTCCGGCAGCTGTTTAAAGCATTGGCCGGGTCATGGCGACACGAAGACGGATACCCACAAAGGCCGGGCTTCCACCGCAAAGACCTGGGAGGAGATCCTGGACTGCGAAGCGATCCCGTTCCGGGCCGGTATCGATGCCGGGACGGATATGGTCATGGTGTCTCACATCGCGGCGCCTGCCGTTACCGGCAGTGATGAGCCTGCCAGTCTCTCTCACGTTCTGATCACGGAAAAACTCAGACGGGAGCTGGGGTACGAAGGTGTCGTCATCACCGACGCCCTGGATATGGGCGCGGTCTCCTATTACTACAGCCCGGGCGAAGCGGCCGTGCAGGCCTTCCTCGCCGGCGCCGATATCCTGCTGATGCCTTCGGACTATTTCGAAGCGTTCGACGCGATGGTCGCGGCTGTCAATGACGGAACGATCCCGAAGGAAAGACTGGACGAAAGCGTGCGGCGCATCCTGCAGCTGCGGCTTTCTCTCGCCGCATTGTCGCAAAATTCCCTGTAATATGATAAAATGAAACAGGAAACAGCAGACGGACAAGACCGCCAGGAAGCGGCTTGCCTGATGTTTTGTTGATTTAAGAAGTATTTCACAGGAGAGGAATATCAGATAAATGGATTATGACGTGATCATCATCGGGGCGGGCCCCGGCGGTATCTTTACAGCTTATGAACTGCTTCAGGCGCAAAAAGGTCTTAAGATCGGCGTTTTCGAACTGGGCGGACCTTTAAACGAGAGAAAATGCCCCATCGACGGGGTCAAGGTAAAGTCCTGCGTGCGCTGCAAGACCTGCTCCATCATGAGCGGTTTCGGAGGCGCCGGCGCGTTCTCCGACGGCAAGTACAACATTACGAACGATTTCGGCGGCACGCTGTACGAATACATCGGAAAGCAGCGGGCATTGGACCTGATGCATTACGTGGACAAGATCAACTGCGAGAACGGCGGGGGCGGCACGACGCTGTACTCCACCGCCAACTCCGATTTCAAGACGCAGTGCCTGCGCAACGACCTGCATCTGATGGACGCCCAGGTGCGCCATCTGGGCACGGACATCAATTACGTCGTGCTGCAGAATCTGTACGACAAGCTGAAGGACGGCGTGGATTTTCACTTCCGCAGCCGCGTCTCCACCGTCGCCAAGACAGAAGACGGCTACGAGATCGATGTGGACGGTCAGAAATTTTCGGCGCCTTACTGCGTCGTATCTGCCGGCCGCAGCGGCAGCAAGTGGATGGAGGATGTCTGCGGAGATCTGGGGCTTGCCACCAAGTCCAACCGCGTGGACATCGGCGTCCGCGTGGAGCTGCAGGCGGATATCTTTAAGCACATCACGGACGAACTGTACGAGAGCAAGATCGTCTACCGTACGAAGCAGTATCAGGATCTCGTGCGCACGTTCTGCATGAATCCGAAGGGCGCCGTGGTAAACGAGAACACGAACGGCATCGTTACGGTAAACGGCCACAGCTACGAAGATCCCGCGCTGCAGACGAACAACACGAACTTCGCGCTGCTGGTGGCGAAGCATTTCACGGAGCCGTTCAAAGATTCCAACGGCTACGGCGAAAGCATCGCCAAACTGTCCAACATGCTGGGCGGCGGCGTTATCGTACAGCGCTTCGGCGATCTGGTAAGAGGCCGCCGCTCCGTGGAAAAACGCATCCGGGAGAGTTTCCTTACGCCGACGCTGGAAGCGACGCCGGGCGATCTGGCGCTGGTCATCCCCAAGCGCATCTTAGACGACATCGTGGAGATGATCTACGCGCTGGACAAGATCGCGCCGGGTACGGCCAACGACGACACGCTGCTGTACGGCGTGGAAGTCAAGTTCTACAACATGGAAGTGGAGCTCAACAGCGATCTGGAGACTTCGCTTCCCGGCCTGTTCGTCATCGGCGATGGCTCGGGGGTCACCCATTCGCTGTCCCACGCGTCCGCCAGCGGCGTGCACGTGGCGAGAGTGCTGCTCGACCGCATCGCGTAAACTGTGGAACACGTACGGCTGAATAAAACTGCATTTTACCTGCTTTCCTTTACCTGGGGACTGCCCACGACGCTGGCGGGCTGCCTGACGGCCGCCGTGCTGCGCCTGACGGGAAATCATCCTCAGCGTTTCGGATGGTGCTGGTATTTCGAGGTAGGGTCGCACTGGGGCGGCTGCAGCATGGGTCCGTTCTTTTTTAAGCAGAAGGAGCCCAGCAGGCATATCTGCATCCACGAGAGCGGACACGCCATCCAGAACTGCTGGTTCGGCTTTTTTATGCCGTTCCTCGTATCGATCCCCTCGTCCATACGGTACCGCGTCCACCGGTATAAAAGAAGACGCCACAGACCGCTGCCGCCCTACGATGCCATCTGGTTCGAAGGGCAGGCCACGAGACTCGGCAGAATATATTTCGCCCCGTCAGGAGACGACCATGTTTTTTACGAAACGCAAGAGCAGAAGACAGATACAGAACCTGAGGAAACTCAGCCGGAAGAACGTTGACCTCGGGAAGTTCGTCAAGGATTTCTACGTAGAGAAAGGCCTCGCCTATATCTCCTGCAACGTATCCGGGTACAACGACATCATCGACCGCTATTCCGTAAAGGGCTACGAGTGGGTCGAAGAGTCCTTCGCGCGCTTCGTGGAGGAGAACGCGATCTACATCCCGCCGGAATATCCCATCGTGCTGGAGATCTGCGGTCACCGCTTTACCGAGGCGCAGAAGACCACGATCGAAGAGACGATCCTTGACTATTACGCCCTGAAGATGGGCGATGTGCAGATGTCCATCCAGGCCAACAACCGGCGTATCCTGTTTATGTTCCTGCTGGTGGCGGTTTTTGCCGTCATCCTGTATCTGGTAACGATGTTCCCCGGCATTCCAAAGGTCCTGTCCGAAGCGGTGTTCGTGCTGTTCTGGATGGCGCTGTGGGATGCCTCGGAGTTCTTCTTCGTGGACGGACGCGATCTGCAGGAAGATAAACTGGAAGCCGCACAGTTGGCCAGCATGGCCGTCACATTCTTCGACAAGTTCGAGGACGGCCCCGCAGAGCCGGAAGTGGTGCAGCAGATCATGGAGGAGATGGAAGAGGAGGTCATCCTGCCGTCGACGCAATGGGATGCGGAGGAGTGACCCGGGAGAGGAGACTCATGCAGAAACACCCGGACAGGCATACATACCTGACCGAAACCCCCATACCGAAACTTATCCCCGCACTGGCCGTGCCGACCATCATCAGCATGCTGGTGACGGGTATTTATAATTCCGCCGACACATATTTCGTCGGCCGCATCTCCACCCAGGCAACGGCTGCCGTCGGCCTGGTCTTTTCCGTGATGGCGATCATCCAGGCGTTCGGCTTCTTCTGCGGCCAGGGCTCCGGCAACTATCTGGCGAGGCTTTTGGGCGCAGGGGAGAGACAGAAGGCAAATGAGGTCGCCGTGATGGGCTTTGCCATGGCGTTGGTCATCGGCGTGCTTTTGGCCGTGTTCGGCAACCTGGAAGCGGAAAGGCTGGCGGACTGGATCGGCGCCACGTCCTCTTCGCGGCCGGATACCGTCGCCTATATGCGGATCATCCTGCTGGGCGCGCCTTTCATGACCTGCCAGTTCGTCATCAACAACCAGCTGCGGTTCCAGGGCAGCGCCATGTACGCCATGATCGGCCTGATGTGCGGAGCCGTCATGAACATCGCGCTGGACCCCATCCTGATGTTCGGCTTCGGCCTGGGCATCCAGGGCGCAGCCATCGCCACCATCAGCGGCCAGTTCGTCAGTTTTGTGGCGCTGTTCATCGGCAGCCGCATGGGCGACAACATCCGCCTGAGCATCCGCAACCTGAAGCCGGAGCCCGCGTATATCGCATCCATCGCGGCCAACGGGTTTCCGTCCCTAATGCGTCAGGGCATGGCTGCGGTCTCCACGCTGCTGTTGAACCGCTACGCCAACTTCTACGGAGGTGACCCGGCCATCGCCGGTATGTCCATCGTGAGCCGCATCCTGATGCTCCTCATGTCTGCGCTTGTCGGTTTCGGACAGGGATACCAGCCGGTCTGCTCCTACAACTATGGGGCAGGGCTGTATGCCCGCGTCAAGGAAGGGTACCGTTTCTGCGTCAAGTATGGGACGATCCTGCTGGCGGCATTCGCCGCGCTCTGCCTCATCTTTGCGGAACCCGTCGTGGGATGGTTCCGGAACGATCCCGAAGTGGTGGCGGTGGGGGCGGCTGCGCTGCGCTGGCAGGCGGCGGCTCTGCCTCTCATGGCAGCGTCCATCCTCACGAACATGATGCTGCAGGCCACGGGCAAGAGTTTAAAATCCTCGATCACGTCCTCCGCCCGCAACGGCATCTTCTTTATTCCGCTCATCCTCATCCTGCCCCGCATCTTCGGGCTAAAGGGGGTGGAGATGACCCAGGCCATCGCCGATGTCCTCACGTTTATCCTGGCGGTGCCCATGGCATACAGCGAACTGCGGAAAATGGGCGGATCTGCGTCGGAAACAGGACGAAGTGCATAAGTTATCCAAAATGCAGACAAAAACCCCGCTATGGGCCGATTTTTGGCCTTAGCGGGGTCTTGTTTTAACGAATCGGTGTCGGTGTTTATTCGGCGCTGTCTGCCGTAAAATCCTCTTCGTAGATGATGTGGTCTCCCCAGATGTATCTCACGAGCGTATGAATGTCTTCGATCCCGGTCTCATCCTGCAGTACAGAGCAGATATTTGAGAAAGCATCTACAGTACTTTTTAATGACTCTTCCAGGCTTTGGGCAAGCGTTGCTGCCATTGCTTCGTCGTAATCCGCCTGAAGCTGGGATCCCAGATCATAGGAATAGATCAGCGTGTTTTCCTCTGCCCAGATCTCCAGGTTTTCCTGCCCGGCGCTGGCATTTACGAGCTGCTCTTTGATATCTTCGTGCTCTTCGAGATAACTTTCCAGCGTCTGCGCGGTGGTTTCCGCTTCGCTGCTTTCATCTGCCGTCTCCTCGGGCTCTCCCGTTTCCGTCTCTTCCACTGCGGGTGCGGAGCTTTCTTCGCTGCTCTTGCCGCAGCCGGACAGGAGCATGGCTGCTCCGACGGCCAGAATGAGCATCAGGATTAGGATACGGTTTTTCTTCATTTGTTGTTTTCCTCCTATCTTTTCCTGTCCCAAGAGGGCAGGTCTTCGCCTTTTATTATATCTCACAGCAGGGCTTTTGCGTCAGATAAACCGTCCCTCTTTCTCTATTTCCGCAGCTGCGCCTCGATCGGTCCCGGCACGCCGGATATCTTGCGGCAGGACAAAACGACGGCGCCCTTGCCGTCCTCCAGGTGGTAGACTTCCCGCACGTCCGCATCCGGCCCGGCCCGGTTGATCATCTTCGTAAAATCCATCAGGATGCCTGGCAGGATGGTCCGGAATACCCGGGAAGCATCGCTGCCGTAGATCGTCTTTAATTCATTTTCCAGTTCCGGTAATCTCATGTCCTACACCATCTGTTTCTTGGAGATCTGGGGCGGGATGACGCCTTCCACACCCGTTAAGGAAAGGATGCACACCAGATTCTTCTGCACGCCCTTGTAGGCATCCGCCGGGTCGTACCATTCGCTGATATCGTGCGTGCCGCCGCTGTCGCCCCCTGAGGTGATGGTCGCTGCCGGGATCCCCAGGGAAAGGGGAATGTTGGCGTCGGTGCTGGCCAGTTCCCGCATCTTCGGCTCGATGCCGCAGATACGAAAGGCATCTTTCAGAAGCGAAATGATCTCGCAGTTCTCGTCCTGCACGCCGCCGGTGGAGCCGCCCAGTTCCTCTGTGCTCATTTGAATGCGGGCTTCGGGATCGAAGCGGAGCTCCTTGCTGTTCTTTACGGCAAATTCTCTTTCCACGGCCCAGCGTTCGTACTCTTCCTCCGCGCATTCCTGTGCGATCTGCAGGCATTTTGCATGGAAATCCTCCATGATCTTCGTGTCCTTGCTGCGCACGTCCATGGTAAAAGAGCATTCGCTGGCGATGGACGTGACCCCGGTACCGCCCTGCACCGTGGAAACGTTGAAGATCGTAAAGGGCTCGAGGGGAACGCGTTCCTGGGAGATCCGGGCGATGGTCCGTCCCATACATTCTACGGGGTTCACCAGGCCGTAGGCGCCCACGGAGTGGCCGCCCGGTCCCCGGAATGTGACCCGGAACTGCACGTCGGACAGCGCCCCGTACGTCAGGTGGTCTCCGTGCCCGTCGATGGAGACGAAGGCATCTACCTTCGTTTTCTTTGTGTTGAAGATGTGCCGTACGCCCCGGAAATTGCCGACGCCTTCCTCGCCCACGTCGCCGCCGATCCACAGCGTGCAGGCCGGCCGGATATCTGCAGCCTTCATGGCCCGCAGGATGGCCAGCACCTCCGCGCAGCCCCTGGTGTCGTCGCAGATGCCGGGCATGCAGATGCGGCTGCCTTCCCGTCGCATCGTCAGATCCGTGTCCATGGGAAAGACCGTATCCAGATGGGCGGTGACCATCACAACAGGCGCATCTTTTGGTCCCTCGATCACAGCGAAGACGTTGCCCACTTCGTCCTGTATTGTTTGGTAGCCCATCTCTTCGATGATCTCCCGGAAACGGGCTGCCTTTTTCTCTTCGTGGTTGGAATAGGCCGGAATGCCTGCCAGCTCGATCTGCTGCTGCAGCGTGTTCTCCGCATCTTCTTTGATAAAGGCCATAGCCTTTTGTATCTTTTCAGAACTGTATAGTGTTTGGATCGCTTCGTTCATGGGTATCTTTGCCTCCTGTTCTGCTGTTTTTCTCTGCAACCATTATAGCAGAAAGCGCCGCCTGCTATGCTATAATACTACATGGTTCGATTCGCTTAAGAAGCCAGAGAAGGAGGCATTATGAAAGTCATATTAGTCAACGGAAGTCCCCACGAGAAGGGCACGACCTGGGCAGGCCTGGACGAGATCGCAAAAACGCTGGAAAAGGAAGGCGTGGAGGCGGAGATCTTCTGGATCGGAAATAAGGCGGTCGGCGGCTGCATCGGCTGCGGCGGCTGCGAAAAGACCGGACGCTGTGTTTTCGGAGGCGTTGTGAATGAATTTCTGGATAAGGCGGAGGAGGCCGATGGATTCGTATTCGGTGCGCCGGTGCACTATGCAGGGCCCAACGGCAATATGAAATCTTTCATGGACCGCGTGTTCTACGCAAACGCGCACAGCTTCCGTTTAAAGCCGGGTGCGTGCATTGCGGCGGCCCGCAGGGCCGGCGTGGTCACTACGATGGATGACCTCAACAAATATCTGACGATCAGCGAAATGCCTGTGGTCTCTTCCACCTACTGGAACATGGTCTACGGATTTACTGCCGAGGAAGCCCGCCAGGACGCGGAAGGTATGCGCACCATGCGCAATATCGGGCATAACATGGCATATCTGCTGAAGTGCATGGAAACTGCAAAGAAAGCCGGCATCGAAAAGCCTGCGGAAGAGCCCGGCGTATGGACTCACTTTATCGGAAACGGGACGGTCTCCAAACGTTGATTCGCACCTTCATTAAAAAAGAACCCGTGCTCGTCATCGCGGCGCTGGCTGCTGCGGTCAGCTGCTTTTTCGTCCCGCCGGACGGGACTTACTTTTCGTATCTCGATCTCCGCACGCTGGCGCTCCTGTACTGCCTCATGACCGTGGTGGCGGGGCTGCGTCAGGCTGGATTGTTTGAACACCTGGCCCAGGAAGTCTGCGAACGCTCCGGCAGTCTCCGGATGCTGAGCATATTGCTGGTCCTGCTCTGCTTCTTTACGTCCATGCTCATCACGAACGACGTGGCGCTGCTTACGTTCGTGCCGTTTGCGGTCATCGTGCTGGGCATGTCGGGAAGACTGCAGCACCTGATCCGCGTCGTCGTGCTGCAGACTGTCGCCGCCAACCTGGGCAGCATGCTGACGCCGGTCGGCAATCCGCAAAATCTGTACCTGTATTCCTATTATGGCCTGGGGATGGGCGAGTTTCTGGGGATCACGTTTCCCGTCTGGGGGTTGTCGCTTCTGTTGATCCTGGCAGCCTGCTTCCTCTTTCCGAAGGAAAAGCTGGAGATCCATCTGGGCAAATACCGGGAGATCGACCGCAGAGAACTGCTGGTCCACAGCCTGCTGTTCGCGGTCTGTCTGCTCACGGTACTGCGCATCCTGCCCTGGCAGGGCATGCTCGCGGTCCTGATCGCCGTATTGTTCGTCTTCGACCGCGGCATTTTAAAAGAAGCAGACTTTATGCTGCTTCTGACGTTTATCGCTTTTTTCGTATTTTCCGGCAATCTGGCCCGCATGGACAGTGTGGCTGCGCTGCTGGAAGACCTGATGGAAGGGCGGGAATACTTTACGGCGCTTCTGGCCAGCCAGGTGATCAGCAACGTACCCGCGGCTTTGCTCCTGTCCGGGTTCACGGACCGGGCCCGCGATCTCATCCTAGGGGTCGATATCGGCGGGCTCGGCACGCCCATCGCCAGCCTGGCAAGCCTCATCAGCTTAAAGCTCTATCTGCATTCGGAAGAGGCAAAAGCCGGCAGATATCTGCTGGAGTTTACGGCGGTGAATGTTCTGCTTCTTGCTGTACTGTCCGGAATGTTCATTCTTTCTCTCAAAGGATATTGAAAATTCCCAGTTTCTGTGATACATTGGATTCAAACAAAAAAGAGATCACCGCTGGTGCGATGGCGGTGTCACCTCTAAAAGGGTTACCGACCGCCAATCACTTGGCGGCCGGCTTTATTTTTTGCGTCCGAAGACTGCAGCGGCCACGAGGAAGGCAGTCAGCAGCACTAAGGCAAACTGAAACGTGCTTTCATACGTAACCATAAAGCCTGTACCTCCTTTCCTGCACGCCTTTCAGCGCGATTTGGGAGGTAACACCGCCCCAGCGGGATCTCTTGAATGCTATATTACCAATAATGTATAAATATGTCAACCAAAAATTGGTAAATCAGATGCATGTTTTAAGGAGGTCGTTCAAAATGAATGTTCGGCTCACACCCGAAGAGCAGGCCATGCTGCGGGGCGAGCGGGGAGAGGCCAAGCGCGTGGCGCTGGAAAAGATCGTGGAGCTGGCCGAGATCCTCGGCGCAGAGGAGCTGGTGCCGGTCACGAAGGCCCATCTCTGCTGCGGCTCTACGGCATCGCCCGCGGATTTCCCAGACGGCGTTCTGGATAAGCCGGAGGTCCTGGCCATGGGCTATGACGACTGGCAGACTCTGCGCAAGTGCAAGGGCCTGGAACCCAAAGAATTTCAGCATTTTAACGAAGACACTTTCGTGCTGGACGACGTGCACTGCACGGACAGCTTCGGCTGGGAGTGGACCCAGCAGACGAAGTCGTTCTACGAGAACAACATGGCGATCCTGCAGAAAGCTGCGGAGCACGGCGTGGTCGTGGGCAGCACCTGCGCGCCCTATCTGGCTGGGTGGGTGCCTGTCATGGGAGAAGTGGTCGTGACCACCGAGAGCTCCAACGTGCTCTACTGCAACTCCGTGTTGGGCGCTCGCTGCAACGGAGGCGGCGGCATCACGACGTTCTGCGCAGCGATCTGCGGCAGGACGCCGAAGTGGGGCCTGCACCTGGAGGAAAACCGTCATGGAACCCACGTATTTCATATGGACTGCGATCTGTCGACCCGCCAGCGGTGGGACGTGCTCGGCTTCGCGGTGGGAAAACGTCTTGCGCCCAATGCGATCCCCGTCATCTGCGGCGATTTCGAGCGGCCGGATACGGTAAAGCTTAAGAGCTTCTTTACGGCGCTGGCGACGGCCAGCGGCTGCGAGATGTGCCTCATCGTCGGCGTGTCTCCCGAGGCGCAAACCTATGAGATGGCGATGGGCGGCCACAAACCGGCCGCGGAATTCACCATCACCGACGCGGATCTGAATGCGGAGATCGACGCGCTGTGCCATCCCGAAAGCGGTCCGGTGGACTTTCTGCAGATCGGCTGCCCGAACATGACGGCGGACGAACTGCGCAAGGTCGCTTTATACATGGACGGTAAACAGGTGAAGGACGGCGTGCGGTTCTGCCTGTTCACAAATATCGCCCAGTATGCCATGGCGAAGGCTTCCGGCACGATCGAAAAGTTGGAGCAGACCGGCGCCAAGGTTCTGACAAGTGGCTGCATTTTGCGGACGATCAACGTGGCAAGAGGCGCGAAGGGCATCGGCCTTTCCGCCGGAAAGCTCACGATCTGCAGCAAATCGGACCAGGTGGTGCCGGTGTACTACGGCACGGACGAAGAAGTGTGCGATGCCGCGGTCAGCGGTTGGTGGGAGGTGAAGCGCCATGCGTAAAGGAACGGTCTTGCAGGGAAGAGGGGCGAAAGGTCCTTCCGTAGAGGGCATCGCTCTGGTCTGTCCCAACAGCATCCTGGGCTGGAACGGCCTGGACGTGCGCACCGGGGAGATCATCGAGGAGGGTCACATCCACAAAGGCGAACGCATCACCGGCAAGATCCTGGTGATGCCCTGTTCCCGGGGTTCCATCGCCTGGTCGGATTATTTCGATGACTGTCAACGCAACGGCGTCGGACCCATCGGATTCGTCTTTACGAAGATGGATTCCAAGTGCGGCACGGCGGTATTCGTTACGCAGCTGCCTTGTGCGGCGGATTTTCCCGAAGGGGTTGACCCCTGCAGCATCATTCACGACGGCGATCTTATCCGCGTGGACGGAGAGACCGGCAGGGTGGAGATCCTGGAAGAGCGAGGTGCATTGTGAAACAGAACCAGAAACCGTTGAGAGTATTGCTGCTCCTGATCCCGATCATTCTCGGCACGATAGGACTCTTTGTTCTTGAAAAAGAACCTTTTATGGATGCGTTGTTCCGCTGCGTGCAGATGTATGTGCTGAACTACAGCGACACCCCTCCCAATCTCTTTGTGGAGGCCGCGCGGTGGATCGCGCCGCTGGCTTCCGCTTACAGCGTTCTGCTGATCGCTTCCGCGCTGCGGACGAGACTGCAGAATCTCCTGCGCAGCAGGCATTTCGGAGCGGTCGCCGTATATGGATCTGGGGAGGAATGTGCGCCGCTGCTTGCCTCATTGGATCGGAAAGGCGTTTCGGGCGGCAGCGCTCCCGCGGGGACAGACCGCCACATCCTGCTCTGGAACGAGGAGGAAAATTTCCGTTTCTATACCCGGTACCGGGATGCGCTGGCAGGAAAAGGCGTTTTCCTGAAATGCGGGTCGCTGCCGGCTCAGGCGGCTTTGGGCGCTGACCTTCACATCTTCTGCCCGGAGGAAACGGCTGCGAGGCTGTATTGGAAGGATCACTGCCTTTACGAAACGTCCTGTGCCTGCAGCCATAATATGCAGATCGTCCTGATCGGTTTCGGAAAGCTGGGCAGCGAACTGCTGACCTCTGCGCTGCAGAGCAACATCTTCTCGCCTGACCAGCGGATCGAATACCACGTTTTCGGAGGCGATCCTGCCTATCTGAAGATCCATCATGAACTGGGAGGACTGCAGGATCTTGTTCTGTTCCATGAAGGACCCTGGCAGGATAACCTGGCTCTTCTGGAATCTGCGGAGCGCATCCTCATCGTGCAGCAGGAAGGGCAGACGGAGGTGCTGACACAACTGCTGCTCGCGGTCAACAGCCCCCGCATCGATCTGTTCGATGCCAATGCCGCTGCTTCCGGCCTTCTGGACGGCAAAGACCGCATCGTTCGCTTTCCCTGGAAGGAGATCGCTTACCGGCCGGAGAATATCCTGAGCGAAGATCTGTACCGGCGGGCGAAGGCCCTGAATCTGCGCTATGCGCATCTATATGCCGGCGCGGCGGAAACGGAAGAAAACCGGGAAGCCGAATGGAGAAAGCTGGACACCTTTACCCGCTACTCGAACATCAGCTCTGCGGATTGCCATGAGATCCGTCTGAAGATGCTGCAGGGGATGGGTGAACCTTCCGATCCGGACCGCATTTCCCCTTCCTGCATGGAACTGCTCGCAGAATTGGAGCACATGCGCTGGTGCCGCTATCACTGGCTCAACAACTGGACCTGCGGCGTGCCGGAGGGCGGCGGAAATAAGGACAGCGCCCGGAAGATCCATGCGGATCTGCGGTCTTACGACCAGCTGTCGGAACAGGAAAAACAGAAGGACAGAGACGCCGTCTGTCTGCTTCTGGAACTGGACAAAAGCGGCGGCTCCGCCGTTTAGAAAAGGGATCTTTGTAATGAAGCACGATGTGTTTGTCAGCTTCTCCTTCTCGGACAGAGAGGCTGCGGAAAACCGGATCCGCTGATGCATCAGCAGAAGGAGTTAGTATGGACACCATTTTTTACAACGGTAAGATCTACACCATGGAAAAAGGATGGGAGGTGCAGTCCGCCGTCGCCGTACAGGACGGCATTATCCAGCGGGTGGGAAGCGACGAAGAAGTGCTGGCTATGAAGACGGAGGGCACAAAGTGCGTGGATCTGCAGGGAAAGACGATGCTGCCCGGGTTCACCGACAGTCACATGCACCTGCTGAGCTACGGCTACAGCCTGGAAAAAGTGAATTTCTACAGCGCCCGCAGCGTGGACGATCTGGTGAGCCTGGCCAAGGACTTCCTGGCGAAGCGGCCTTATCTCACCTGGCTGCAGGGCAGAGGCTGGAACCAGGAGTACTGGAAGGAAGGGCGCTTTCCGACACGCCACGATCTCGACCGTATCTCCACGGACATCCCCATGTCCTTCACCCGTGCCTGTGGTCACATCATCGTCTGCAATTCCAAGGCGCTGGAGGTGATGGGCGTTACGAAGGAAACGCCGGATCCCTTCGGCGGGCAGATCGACCGGGACGAAAATAGAGAACCTCTGGGCATTTTCCGGGAAGCTGCCCGGGATATCGTGTATAATGCACTTCCGGAACTGACGGTGGACGACGTAAAACGCATGCTGAAGAACGGCATGGACGAACTGGTGAAGGCCGGCATTACCGAAGTGCAGACCGACGACTTCGAAGCGCTGCCGCCGGGGCAGTATCAGAAGGTGCTGGATGCCTATCATCAGCTGGAGGAAGAAGGCAGCCTGAAAGTCCGCGTCTTCGAACAGTGCCTGCTGGCATCCCAGGATCTGCTGGAACAGTTCTTATCCGAGGGTCACCATACGGGCGAGGGAACGCCGATGTTCCGGGTCGGCCCCTTAAAACTGATGGCGGACGGTTCGCTGGGCGGCCGCACGGCATATCTGGGCAGAGCCTACGCGGATGACCCCTCCACCGAAGGCATTCCCGTCTTTACCCAGGAGCAGCTGGACAAACTCATCCTGACGGCGCAGCAGGGCGGCATGATGGCTGCAGTGCACTGCATCGGCTGCGGCGCAGCGGAGATGACCATGCACGCCATCGAGGCGGCGCAGCTGACCTGCCCGAAGCCGGATCTGCGGCATGCCATCGTGCATTGCCAGATCACGGATAAGCCGCTGCTGGAGAAATTCGCGAAACTCAATGTAGTAGCGCACATCCAGCCCGCCTTTGTGGATGACGACATTCCCATCGTGGAAGCTCGTGTCGGGAAAGAATTGACGCAGACCAGCTACAACTGGAAGACGCTGCAGGACAGCGGCGTGTGCATCGCCGGCGGTTCCGACAGCCCCGTGATCGACTTTTCCGTCATGAACGGCATCTACTGCGCGGTGACCCGTAAGCGGCTGAACGGTGAGCCGGAAGGCGGCTGGCTGCCCGGTCAGAAACTGACGGTGGAAGAGGCGGTGCGCGCTTACACCATAGGCGGCGCGTATGCGTCCTATGACGAAAGAGTGCGGGGCACGATCCGCAACGGCAAGTACGCAGACCTGGTCGTTTTGGACCAGGATATCTTCACGATCCCGGCGGAAGAGATCAAAGACGTGAAAGTGGAAATGACCGTGCTGAACGGGCAGGTCGTTTATGAGAGCTAAAAACGCGGCAGAAGAAAATGTATCTATATCTATAAATTTTATGCTTTTTAGATACATTTTTGTCGTTGACACGATCCCGGGGGTCTTATTTAAATACCTTTGAGATATGATCGCCAATAGTGTTAACATAATATTTATGCTTATGTATACTCTTTTAGACGAACTGTCGGCAGTAAGATCAAAAATGTATCTAAAACGATGAAAAACAACAAATTTCGATACATTTTCTAAATCCGACTTTTTTGCACATCTGCAGCAGGATAATAAGTGGTTATAGGTGGAATATAAAACCCCTGCACTGGTGAATTCACCGGTGCAGGGGTTTGGATCATCTTTGTTTATTTTCTGATCAGCAGATTTTCGATCTTAAAGCCTTCGGACTCCAGGGCTTCTCTGGTCTTCTCCACGTCGTCATTCGGGTCGGTGATGACATAGAGCATAGCATCTTCGCCGGACTGGGTCATGGTGAAGTGGGTAATGTTCGTGCCTTCGGAAGCGGTAATGGCGCCGATCTTCGTCATGACGCCGGGTTGGTTGGGCACCCGCATGACGAACTTATTGCCCTTGGTGCGGCCGCCCATCATGTCGATGAGGGCGTCGAACAGGTCGCTGTCCGTAACGATGCCGATCAGCTTATCGTTTTCCGTGACAAGCAGCGAGTTGATGCGGTGTTCTCTCATGACGAGAGCGGCATCTTCGATATAATCGTTCGGAGAGCAGGTGACTACTTCCGCCACCATGGCATCCGCAACGGTGATCTTGGACAGCAGGTAGTTGATCTCGTATACGCTTAAGGAAGTTGCCTTACTGGGGGAGACCCGCTCGATATCCCGGTCTGTGACGATACCGACCAGCTTCTCGCCATCGAGGACGGGGACTTTACGGAGTTTTTTATCTCTCATCAGGCCGATGAGGGTGTTGATGGACGCGCTCACCTGGATGGTGTAGGGGTCTTTGGTCATTCTATCTTTAACAAACATGGTGCACTCCTTTCTGTTCTTTAATTTATTTTAGCATCCCTGTACTCATTTTCAACAGAAAATGATGATACAATAAGGGGGTCAACAGAAAAAGCCCATCGGGCAAGGAGGCAATATGAGCGAATTCAAAAGAGCAAGCGAGATCCTTTACGCAGGGGAATCCGTAAAAGGCATGGACCTGAAGAAACCGGAAACTCTGCCCATCTTCGAGACCACGGCGTTCACGATGAACAGCCTGTCGGAACTGGCGGAGGTGACCGCGGACAGGGGATGGACCTATTCCCGCACCCGCAACCCGAACCGGGCCGCGCTGGCGGAAGCCATCAGCTATCTGGAAGGGGGCGAGGCGAGTCTCATCTTTGCTTCCGGCATGGGCGCCATCACCGTGCCTCTCCTTACGCTGCTGCAGCCCGGAGACCGGGTGCTCTGCAATGCCAACATCTACGGGGAGACCTTCTCCACGCTGCGGGACATCCTCAGCAAGATGGGCGTTGCGACGGATTTCGTGGATTATCTGGATATGGATGCGGTCAAGGCCGCTGTCCGCCCCGAGACGAAACTCATCTATTCCGAGGTCGTGAGCAACCCGACGGTGAAGATCGCGGACATTCCCGCGCTGGCGGAACTGGCCCACAACAACGGTGCGCTGCTGATGGTGGACAACACCTTTACGTCGCCGTTTGCCATCCGGCCCATGGATTTCGGCGCGGATATCGTCATCAACAGCTTAACGAAATTCCTGAACGGCCACGCGGACGCCATGGGCGGCTCCATGACCACAACGGCGGAGCTGGTGGAAAAGATCCGTCCCGTCTCCATGCTGGTGGGAACCCCCGGCGATGCCTTCAGCGCCTGGCTCATCCTGCGGGGCCTCCGGACCGCGGAACTGCGCATTCCCCGGCAGATCAAGACGGCGGAGAAACTAGCGCACTTCTTCGCGGATGACCCTCACATCACGGCGGTCAACCATCCCAGTCTGGCCACAGGCAAGCAGAAGGAACTGGCGGACAAGCTGTTCGGCGAGAACGGTTCCACGCCCATGATGAGCTTCGTGCTGCCGGAGGATGTCGAGAAGATCGACGCCTTCATGAAGGCTCTGCGGTTCACGCGCTATGCTCCGACCCTGGGAGGCCTGCGCACTACCATGAGCCATCCCGTTACGTCGTCCCACTTCTCCATGCCGGATGAGGAACGGCGCAAAATCGGCATTACGCCGGGCATGATAAGACTGTCCGTCGGTCTGGAAGACCCGGACGATCTGATCGCCGATTTCAAGAATGCGTTAAAGGTGTTTTAGATCTTTTCCCGCCAGAAATTGCGGGACAGAGGAAGAATGACCGCATAGATCTCCAGCCTGCCCGCCAGCATCAAGAAGCTCAGGAACAGGTGGGTGAGGGGGTGGAACATGTAGTACTGCCCCAGCATGCCCATCTGACCGCAGCCCGCGCCGGTGTTGCACAGCATCGCGGCGGATGCGGTAAATGCGGTCTGGAAATCGTTCGTGTCGAACGTCAATACGAAAGCTCCTGCCAGGAACAGCAAGAAGAACGTGAGCGTATAGGAAACGACGCCGTTCGCGATGGAAGAAGGCAGGGGCTTTTGATTTGTCTTGATCGTTACGACGGCGTTGGGGTGGATGCGGGTCGTAAAGCTGCGCCAGATCATCTTGGAGAGGATGACGATGCGGATGACTTTCAGCGCGCCTCCCGTGGAGGAAGAACAGCCGCCGAAGAAGCCAAGCACCGTGAGCATCATCTTGGAAAAGGCCGGCCAGGTGTTGAAATCCGCGCTGGCGTAGCCGGTGGTCGTCAGGAAGGAGATGGCCTGGAACCCGCCGTGGCGCAGGGAGTCTCCCACCGTGGCGAAGGTGCGGGTAAAGTACAGGTCGGCGGAGATCAGCAGGATGGCGCCCGCAGCGATCCCCAGATAGGCTTTCAGCTCCGTGTTGCGCCGGATGCTGTCCTTATCCTTCTTGATGACTGCAAAATAGACGGCGAAACTGACGCAGGAGATGAGCATGAAGACCGCCATGACGGCCTCCGTGAAGGGCGTTGCCATGTGCAGCAGTCCTTCGGTGCGGTGGTTCATGCCGCCGGAAGCGGAGGTGCCGAAGCTGAACAGGATGGAATCGAATGTGGAAAGTCCGCCCAGTTTCAGCAGAAGGGCCTGGAGAAGGGTCATACCGATATAGATCGCGTAGATCGCCCGGGACGTATTCTTCCGGTTGAAAAAGATGTTGTCGGTGTTGACACCCGTGCTCTCGCTCTTGATGAGGGAGCCCTGGTTCTCAAAGGTGACCGGCAGCAGCGTCTGCATGAGCACCAGGATGCCGATGCCGCCGATCCACTGGGCAAAAGAGCGCCACAGCAGGAAGGCCCGGGGCAGATCGCCGATCTTTAAGAAGACCGTGGCACCTGTCGTCGTAAAGGCCGACACGGATTCGAAGAACGCCGAGAAGGGGGAATGCAGCAGCCCCGCGATAAGGTAGGGCAGGGCTCCGATGATGGATACGCAGATCCACGACAGCGACGTGAGCAGCAGGCTGTCCTTGAGGGTGATCCAGCTGCAGGCGTCCTTATAAGTGAGAGAAAGGCTGGCGCCGATGGCGAGGGCGAAGGCCGCGGGCACGAGGAACGCCAGGGTCGCGTCGGTCTGATTCGTATAGGCAGCGTAAAGCAGGGGCACGATGAGGGCGGCCCCGGTAAAGGTCAGCAGGTGACCCAATGTCTTCGCGATGCTTCTCAGATGGATGATCATTTCTTCTTATTCCAAAATGTCGGTGTAAACAGCAGGATGACGGTGAACAGCTCCAGTCTGCCGGCGATCATGAGCAGGGACAGCAGCATCTTCGCCGGAGCGGAGTAAAATCCGAAATTCATCGCCGGGCCGACGGCTTCGAAGCCGGGGCCGATGTTGGACAGGCATGCGACGACGCTGGTGAGCGCGGTAACGAGGCTCACCTTTTCCAGGCAGAGCACCAACGTGGACACTATAGTGGTGAACAGGTACAGCATGACGAATCCCGCAACGCCGGACATGGTCTCCGCGGACATGATGGTGTCGCCGACCTTGATGGGGGATACCGCATTGGGGTGCAGCTTGCGGAAGATGCCGCGCTTTACGAGTTTGACCGTCAGGATGACGCGCACGACCTTCATACCGCCTCCTGTAGAGCCGGCACAGCCGCCCACGAGCATCAGAATGAACAGCACGAAACGGCAGGGCAGAGGCCAGAGGTCGAAGTCCACCGTGCCGTAGCCGGTGGTGGTGATGATGGAACTGACCTGGAAAAAGGCGGTGCGCAGGGTGTCCGCCAGTCCGTTATAGTAATGGTGCGCCATCAGCATGCAGGTGATGAACAGGGTCGCGCCGCCCACGATGGCGACATAGACCCGGAACTCCGGATCGCGGAAGATCTTTCCGGGCGTTTTGCGGTAAACGTTGCTGTATAAGCTGAAGTTGACCCCGCACAGCATCATGAAGATGCCGATGACCCATTCGAAATATCCGCTGTGGAAGGCGCCTATGCTGGCGTTGTAGCTGGAGTAGCCGCCGGTGCCGACGGTTCCGAAGGTATGCACCAGGGAGTCGAACAGGTTCATGCCGCCCAGGCAGAGCAGGCTGGTCTCCAGGACCGTAAAGACCAGGTAGATGAGATACAGCGTGCGGGCCGTATCGTTGACGGTAAAGCTGATCTTGTCCATGGTCGGGCCCGTGGTCTCCGCCCGCATGATCTTCTGTCCGCCGATGCCCAGCTTGGGCAGGATGGCGATCGTCAGGACCAGCACGCCCATGCCGCCCAGCCAGTGGGTGAAGGAGCGCCAGAACAGGATGCCTTTGGGCAGATGTTCGATCTCGGAGAGGATGGTGGATCCCGTGGTGGTAAAACCGGAAGCAGTCTCGAAATAGGCGTCCGCAAAATTGGGAATAGCCCCCGTGATGAGGAAGGGGATGGCGCCCACCAGCGACATGACCAGCCAGCTGACGCCCACGATAAAGAAGCCGTCCCGCATCCGCAGGTCTTCGGACCGCTGGCTGGGGATGATGCGCATCACGATAAGCCCTGCCGCAAGCACCGGCAGAGCGCAGAGCAGGAACGCCCGGAAGACGTCCCATTCCCTATAAACGGCAGACACCGCAGCGGGCAGAAGCATCGCTGCTCCCACGACAGACGCCACGGCGCTGAGTACTTTTGCAATAAGTTTCCGGTTTAAGATCATAATGTCTTAATGCTTCAGAAGTCCTTCCAGTCTGGGAACGGAGGATAACAGCGACAGGATGATGACCCGGTCGCCGACCTGCACCTTCGTGCGGCCGCTGGGGATGATGACGTCGTCGCCCCGGTGGATCGCCGCGATGATGACGCCCTCGGGAATGTCCAGATCCAGCAGCGTCTTTTCCGTAAGGGGCATACCGCGTTCCGCCCAGACTTCGATGAATTCCGCCTGACCCTGGATGAGCTGGGAGAAGATGACGGTGCCGTCTCTCTGGATAAAGCGCAGGATGTTGGCTGCGCACATGTCTACGGGATTGATGATCATGGAGACGCCCAGGGTCTCCGTGAGGGAGGCGTAGTTCTTGCGGCTCACCTTTGCCACGACTTCCTCGATGTTGTGCTGCTTCGCCGTGAGGGACAGCAGCAGGTTCTCTTCGTCGAAGCCCGTCGCCGCCACGAAGGCGTCCATGTCGTCCATGTTTTCGTCGCGCAGCAGGTTCGTGTCCGTAGCGTCGCCGTGGAGCACGAGCACGCCGTTGAGCTTGGCGGACAGCCACTCGCAGCGTTCTCTGTCTACTTCGATGATCTTGACAGCAGCGCCGAACTCCGAGAGCTTCTTCGCCAGGAAATAACCGGTCTTACCGCCCCCTGCGATCATGACGCGCGACAGGTCCGTGTAGACCTTCTTTTCGTGCACCTTCTCGCTGATCTCCTTGATCTGCTTCTCCTGGCCGATGACGTACAGCGTGTCGCCGGCCAGCAGTTTCGTGTTGCCGTTGGGCACGATGATCTTGCCGTTCCGGGAAACGGCGGCGATCAGGATGTTCTGCAGCACGCCGGGCAGATCTCTCACCTGGATGTCGACGAGGGCGGGGATCTTATCGATCTTAAACTCCAGGATCGTTACGCCGTCCGCGAGGAACTGGCCGTCCTTGAGCGTATATTTTTCCGTAAGATACTTGTAGATCTCCTGGGCGCAGGCGAGGTCCGGGTTGACGATGTGATCGATCCGCTGGGTCTTCATGATGAAGTCCAGCTGTTCCACGTGTTCCGGCGAACGCACCCGCGCGATGGTCTGCGGGCATCCCAGCTCCTTCGCAAAGCTGCAGATGACGATGTTGCGGTCATCCTGGTCCGTCGCTGCGATCAGAAGGTCGTACGTCCAGATCTTCAGCTCCTTCATGACGTCCACCCGCTTGGCGTTGGCCGCTACGGTAAGGATGTCGTACCGTCCGCTGACCTTCTGGATGAGGTTCTCGTCTTTGTCGATGAGCGTGATCTCGTTGCCGCCGCCCAGCAGGGCTTCCGTGATGGCGAGACCCAGTTTTCCGGCTCCTACGATGGCTACTTTCATAATTTTGCTTCCTGCTTAATAAACTGCGAGGGCGGCTCAAGGCCGCCCATATCTTTACTCTTCGGTAACTTCTGTTTCTTCTGTGACTTCTTCGTCTTCTTCGGTTTCCCCGGATCCGGCAGCTTCGGCTTCCGCCTGGGCCTTCAGATCTTCGACCAACTTATCGTACTCGTCCTGATCGAGGGGGAAGTGGGCGCCGCACTTTCTGCAGGTGACGGTGTAGAACATCTTCCTGCGGGAGTGGGAGGCCAGGTCCATGGTGATGAGCGTGATCGCCACCAGCGCGATGATGACGTTGAGCGCCTTCAGCATGACAAGGATCGCGACAAGTGCCATCAGCACGGCGTCTCTCGCCATGAGCATCTTGGTCTTTTTAGAGTAGTGATACCGCTTGCCCTGGTGTTCTGCCGTGGTGCCGCAGAAGGGGCAGGTGGATTCGAAATAGTTGTCGTCGCTGTAGACCTTTTCGAACAGGCCTTCTTCGTCCCGGACGCGCTCCGGGTTGAGCAGACGCTGCTTTTTCCGGAAGAAGTCGCCCTTCTTGCCGGGGACCGTCGTGAGGTCCACGGCGCCGTTGGCGAACCGCTTGATGCCGAGCAGGTCTTCCGCCGCCTGCTGGCGCTCCTCTTCGGGAAGGGATTTGATATATTCGATCTGCTCCTCTGTGAGATACATCTCCAGAGATTCTTTCTGCTTTGCCATATTTGTCCTCCTGAACAATATCTCACGATATTATACCATAAAAGAAAGATCTTGTATGCCTTTATGCAGATAGTTTCCTATGGTATAATAACTTGTTAACTTTGAGAAAGAGGTAAACCATGAGCAAACCCATCGTAGCCATCGTGGGGCGCCCCAATGTCGGGAAATCCACGTTTTTCAATAAGGTCGTGGGCCGGCGCATCTCCATCGTGGAGGATACGCCCGGCGTCACCCGTGACCGCATCATCGCCGAAGCGGAATGGACGGGTCACCATTTTTTCCTGATCGACACCGGCGGCATCGAACCGGACTCCAAGGAGATCATCCCGGCGCAGATGCGCATGCAGGCGGAGCTGGCCATGGACATGGCCGACGTCGTGCTGTTTATGGTGGACGGCAGAGACGGGCTGACCACCGCAGATGAGGAAGTAGCCGCCATGCTGCGCCGCAAGGGCAAGGAAGTCATCCTGGTGGCCAACAAGATCGACACGGCGAAGATGCCCGACCACTATTACGATTTCTATGAACTGGGACTGGGCGAACCGTTCGCCATCTCCAGCACGAACCAACTGGGTCTGGGAGACCTGCTGCAGGAGATCGTGGAGCGCTTCCCGGAACCGTCCATGGCGGAGGAAGAGGAGGACGACATTAAGATCGCCATCATCGGCAAGCCCAACGTGGGCAAGTCCTCCATCGTAAACGCCTTTGTCGGGGAGGAACGGGTGATCGTCAGCAATATCGCGGGCACCACCCGGGATTCCATCGATACGCCCTTCGAACAGGACGGCATCAAATACACGCTGATTGATACCGCCGGCATCCGCCGCCACAGCAAGGTGACGGACAACGTGGAAAAATTCTCTGTTGTACGGGCCGTGGCTGCCATCGAGCGCTGCGATGTGGCGCTTCTTGTGATCGACGCTGCGGAAGGCGTTACGGAACAGGATAAGAAGATCGCCGGCATCGCCCACGAAGCGGGAAAAGGCATCGTCGTCGTCGTCAACAAGTGGGACCTCGTCAAGAAAGAGACGAACACCATGCGGGATTTCGAGCGGCAGGTGAAGGGCGAACTGGTCTTCATGTCCTACGCGCCCGTGCTGTTTACGTCCGCGCTGAAAGGACAGCGGCTGCCCCAGGTGCTGCAGACCGCCCGGTCTGTCGCGGAGATGCGCGCGATGCGGGTATCCACGGGTCAGCTGAACAATCTGATCCAGGATGCCATGATGATGAACAATCCGCCCAGCGACAAGGGCAGACGGCTGAAGATCTACTACGTGACGCAGGTGGGCGTAAAGCCGCCTCTGTTCAGCTTCCAGGTGAACGACCGGGAACTGATGCATTTCTCCTACGCGAGATATCTGGAGAACAAGATCCGGGATGCCTACAGCTTCGCGGGCACTTCCATCAAGTTCGTGTTCCGGGAGAGGGGGGAGAAGGACGATGTTTGATCTCTGGTCCATCCTGGCCTGCATCGGGGCTTATTTCCTGGGCAACATCAATCCCGCCATCCTCGTGAGCCGTGTGCTGGGCGGCAAGGAAGGCGATATCCGCAAACAGGGGAGCGGCAACCCCGGCACGACGAACATGCTGCGCGTCTACGGCAAGAAGGCCGCGGGCGTAACGCTGCTGATCGACGTGCTGAAGGGCGTCGTTGCCGTCCTCATCGGCCGCGCCATCGGCGGCGAGCCGCTGGCATATCTCTGCGGTTTTCTCGTGGAGATCGGCCACATGTGGCCCGTCTGCTGGGGATTCAAGGGCGGCAAAGGCATTGCCACCGGCCTGGGCATCCTGCTGGCGATCAATCCGGTGTACGGTCTGCTGGAACTGGCCATCGCTGTGGTCGCTTTCGTGACGACGAAGATGGTATCCCCGGGATCCATCGCCGCAGCCATCGGACTTCCGGTCCTGGCGCATTTTTTCGCCCCGGGATTCTTCTGGTATGCGCTGGCGCTGGCTGTTATCGTCATTTACAAGCACAGAAGCAATATTAAGAAACTGATCAATCACGAAGAAAGCAAAATCAGCTTTAAGAAATAGGAGTCGATCATGAGCAAACAAATCGCTGTCATCGGCGCCGGCAGCTGGGGCACCGCCCTGGCGAAGCTGCTGGCTCTCAACGGAAACTCCATCCGTATGTGGGGCCGGAACACGGAGCATCTGCAGGAGATGCAGGCGAACCGGGAGAACGTCCGCTATCTGCCCGGCGTCAAGCTTCCCGATTCGATCGAGATCTGCATGGAGGAAAGAGACTGCCTGAAGGGTGCGGATCTGGTGCTGTTCGGCGTTCCCGCCCAGCATTTCCGCGTTGCATTCCAGAAGGCGCTGGCGCTGATGCCCGAGGACGCCCTCATCGTCAACGTAGCCAAGGGGATCGAACAGGCATCGCTGCAGCGCATGTCCGAGATCGCCTATTCCGTCAAGCCCGGCATAAAGTACGTCGTGCTGTCCGGACCTTCCCACGCGGAGGAAGTGGGCCGCGAGATGCCCACGACCGTCGCGGTAGCCTCCAAAGACATGGATTTGGCCCGGCAGGTGCAGGACATCTTCATGAACGACTTTTTCCGCATCTATACGAACGACGATGTGGCAGGCCTGGAGCTGGGCGGGTCACTGAAGAACATCATTGCCCTGGGCGCCGGCATCGCGGACGGCCTGGGCTACGGCGACAACGCTAAGGCCGCCATGATGACCCGGGGCATCGTCGAGATGACCCGTCTGGGGGTCAAGCTGGGCGCCCGCCCCGAGACCTTCTCCGGTCTCTCCGGCGTCGGCGACCTGATCGTTACCTGCTGCTCCATGCATTCGAGAAACCGCCGCTGCGGCATCCTGATCGGCCAGGGCAAAGACCCCAAGGAAGCCGTCAAGGAAGTGGGCATGGTGGTCGAAGGCATGTACACGGCGGATGCGGCGTACCGGCTGGCGAAAAAGCTGGGCGTGGAGATGCCCATCACCGAAGCGATCTATAAAGTGGTGCAGGGCGAAGTGGCCGCGGCGGATGCGGTGCACGCTCTGATGACCCGGGCAAAGAAGGGCGAAAACGAGACCCTGGTAAAGGACCTGTTATAAATGGCAAAGACGTATCATATCATCACCTTCGGCTGCCAGATGAACGAGCGCGACTCGGAGACGCTGGCGGGCATGCTGGAGGCGGACGGATTTGTAAAAACGGAAAAAAAGGAAAAGGCGGATGTCGTCATCCTGAACACCTGCAGCGTGCGGGAGAACGCGGATAAGAAGTTCTTCGGCGTGCTGGGACAGCTGAAGCATCCCAAGGAGGATGACCCCACCAAGACCGTATGCGTCTGCGGCTGCATGATGCAGCAGCAGCACGTGATCGACACGCTGAAGCAGAAATACCCCTGGGTGGATCTGGTGTTCGGCACGCACAACATCTCGGATTTCCCGAAGCTTCTGCACGGCGTGCGGGAGACGAATTCCAAGGTGGTCGAGGTCTGGGAAGACGGAAGGGCGATCGCGGAAGGGCTGCCGGCAGCGCGAGAATTCCCGTTTAAGGCCTTCGTGAACATCATGTACGGCTGTAACAACTTCTGCACCTACTGCATCGTGCCCTATACGAGGGGCCGGGAGCGGAGCCGCCGTCCGGAGGACATCCTGGCGGAGGTGAAGCAGCTGGCGGCGAGCGGCTGCAAGGAGATCACGCTGCTGGGCCAGAACGTAAACTCCTACGGCAAGGTGAAGCACGGCGAGGGCAGCTATTGCTATCTGGAGGAACCGGAGGGGCAGCAGGTGGATTTTGCGAAGCTTCTCCGCATGGTGGACGAGGTGGAGGGGATCGAGCGGATCCGCTTCATGACGAGCCATCCCAAGGATCTGTCGGACGATCTGATCGAGGCGTTCCGGGACTGCAAACATCTGTGCCACGCCTTCCATCTGCCGGTGCAGAGCGGCAGCGACGCGATCTTAAAGAAGATGAACCGCCATTACGACCGGGAGCGCTACTTCGAACGGGTGGAAAAGCTGAGAGAAGCCTGCCCGGACATCGCTCTTTCCACAGATATCATCGTGGGATTCCCGGGGGAAACAGAAGAAGATTTTATGCAAACCATGGATCTGGTGCGTCGCGTGCGCTACGATTCGGCCTTTACGTTCCTGTATTCCGTGCGCCGGGGCACGCCGGCGGCTGGCATGGAAGAGCAGGTGCCGGAAGCGGTCAAGCACGAGCGCTTCAACCGTCTGGTGGAGCTGGTCCACGAGATCCAGGAAGAGAAGGCGGTCGAGTACCAGGACAAGGTTCTGCCGGTGCTCATCGAAGGCTTCTCCAAGACGGATAAGACCATGCTGACGGGCCGCACGGAGAGCGGCAAGACTGTGGATCTGCCGGGATCTGCGGACCTGATCGGACAGATCGTGCCGGTAAGAATTACGAAAGCTCAGACCTTCTCCTGCTACGGAGAAGTTGCAGAATAGCAGGAAAGAGAGTATTCGATGAAAACACTGATCGTTTATTATTCCATGGGCGGCAACACGGAATACGCCGCCAAGGAGATCGCAGCCCGGCTAAATGCGGATCTGCTGCGGATCGAGCCGGTCAAGGCTTATCCGGATAAGGGATTTAAGAAATTTTTCTGGGGCGGCAAGGCCTCCGTTATGGCGGAGCAGCCCGCGCTGCAGCCCTATGCCTTCGATGCGGCGGCGTATGGAAGGGTCAT
>JAGAHX010000024.1 GCA_017626845.1 Bacillota bacterium | reverse complement strand
TTCCGCCTCCTGCACCGTGTTCATATCGATGATTGGCTGTTGGCCGAACACGCCCATGACCATCAGGATGCCGCCGGGCTTAACGAGCGGAACGCACAGATCCAGCGTCTGCTGGGTGCCGGCGCATTCGTACACGACGTCCGCCAGCGCGCCATCCGACCATTCTTCGATGAATGCGGGAACATCTGCAGCGCCGTTCTCCAGCAGTGCGGTATTCAGGAACTCTCCGCCGTGTTTTTCGATCACGGCGCGCTTTTCCTCGCCGCGTCCGATGACGAGCACCTTACGGGCGCCGGCCAGTTTCGCCGCATAAAACGCACCGATCCCGATAATGCCGGGGCCGACGACGACTGCCAGCTTGTCTTTCACGCCGCCCAGCCGGCCGATGAGGTTCGTCGCGTGGATGCCGCAGGCGAGAGGCTCTGCTACCGCGGCCTGCTTTTGGCTCACTCCTTCCGGGATCGCAAACAGTTTGTCCGCATCCACCGTCAGGTATTCCGCGAAACAGCCGTCATCTCCGACGCCGACGAAGCCGAGTTTTTTGCAGATGTTGTAGCGTCCGCTGCGGCACATCTCGCATTCGCCGCAGGTAAGACTGCCATTGGCGGTCACCCGCTGGCCCGTGTGCCAGCCTTCCACCCCTTCTCCCAACGCATCGATGCAGCCGGAGAACTCGTGGCCGATGATGAGCGGAGCCGTTCTGCCTGTAAGCCGGTGCGGCTTTGCCACGGGGATAAAGTTCGGCCCTACGTATTCGTGGCGGTCTGTGCCGCAGATCCCTGCATAATCCACCTTGATGCGCACCTGTCCCGCTTTGGGCTCGGGAACCGGTCTTTCTTCGATCCGCACGTCTTTATAGCCGTGCCATACTGCTGCTTTCATGCTGCCTCCTGTTGTCTATCCATTTGAAAAAGCATTCGGCGTATGCCGCGCGAAGACACCGTCGTCGCGGTAAAGGATCTCCACGATATCCATCCGGGGCGAAAAGCGCTGGACGTATCCCGGATGCAGTTTTAAATAGAGCTGGGCGCAGCGGATGAGCTTGTGCTGTTTACGGACATCCACCGCATCCCGGGGCATGCCGTAATCCGTGCGCGTGCGCGCCTTGACCTCCACAAAACAGATGTATTCTCCATCCAGCGCGATAATATCGATCTCCCCTATTTTACACCGGAAATTGCGCTCTGCGATACGGTAGCCCTGTTTTTTCAAAAAATCGCAGGCGTAGTCTTCCCCTTTTTTGCCGCGGCTCTTTTTAATTCTATCTTTTTCTTTTGTATCCATATACTAACTATATACGATTTTACATTTTCTGTCAAACTCTTTCATGATGTCCCCTGAGGCGAGGGGTGGTGCCCAAAGAGGCTCATCGAGCGATTGAGCGGACGCCGCGACAACCGAGTCCGCTCCCGTCGCGGCTAAGCGAATGAGCGAAGATGAGGATGTGTTGGGCGACAGGACCCCGAGCCCGAGGGGTGGTGCCAGGGAGGCGCCATTCGACGGAATGCCGGCGCGTGGCCTTCTACATGAAAAAGGACGGCTCTTTCGAGCCGCCCTTTAAGGTCTTGTAGAAAATATTACAGAGCTGTGGAGAAGTTATCCCATTCTTCGATGATCATGGGTACGACCTTGTACAGGTCGCCAACGATACCGTAGTCAGCGATACCGAAGATCGGAGCATCCGGATCCTTGTTGATCGCAACGATCAGCTTGGAGTTCTTCATACCGGCCTGGTGCTGGATAGCACCGGAGATGCCGCATGCGAAGTAGATGTCCGGCTTAACGGTGGTACCGGTCTGTCCGACCTGGTGTTCGTGACCGATCCAGCCGTTGTCTACGCAGGCACGGGAGGAACCGACAACGCCGCCAACCTTGTCTGCGAATTCCTGCATGAGCTTGAATCCTTCCGGACCGCCCAGACCACGTCCGCCGGAGCAGATGATCTTCGCGTCGGTGAGGGAGACCATTTCCTTGGCTTCCTTGACAATCTTGATGATCTTGGTGCGGATGTCGCTCTCTTCGAGCTTCGGGGTGACCTTGATGATCTCGCCCTTTGCGCCGGGAACTCTTTCCTGCTTGGACATAACGCCGGGACGTACGGTGGACATCTGCGGTCTGGTCTTCTTGGAAACGATGGTAGCCATCAGGTTGCCGCCGAATGCCGGACGGGTCTGCTTGATGCACTTGTCGTTGGGGTCCTCACCTTCCAGCGTGGACAGGTCGAGGGTGGTTTCCTTTGCGCAGTATGCCTTGTACTTCTCGAGGTCAACTTCCAGACCGGTGCAGTCTGCGGTCAGACCAACGTTGGATCTGCCTGCTACACGGGGTGCGAGGTCGCGGCCGATGTGGGTAGCGCCGTAGAGGATGATCTCGGGCTTCATTTCCTGGATCGCGTCGCAGATGACCTTGGTGTAACCGTCGGTGTTGAAGTGCTCGAGCAGCGGGCTCTCGATGAGGATGGAGCCGTCAGCGCCCCATTCGATCGCTTCCTGACCAAGAGCATCCAGGTTGTTGCCTACCAGCAGTGCATAGCACTTGGTGTCGGCGGAGATGTCTCTGGAAAGTCTGCGGCCGCAGGCGATGAGTTCCTTGGCTACGCCCATGAGCTCGCCGTCTCTCTGTTCTGCGAATACCCAGATATGCTTATAAGCGGACAGATCGACTGCGTCGGTCTCGTCCTTGGAGATGGCCTTGAACGGGCACTTGGAAATGCAGACGGAGCAAGCCGTGCACTTCTCGTTAATGGTTGCTTTTCTGGCGACGTCATCGAAATCGATAGCCTGGAACGGGCATGCCTTTACGCAGATCTGGCAACCTTTGCATAATTCATGATTAACAACTACTGCCATTTTAGTTTCCTCCTTCTACATTAAATAGCATGCTTTTCCTTCAGCTTAGCCAGCAGGTTCTGGGACTGGGTTCTTTCGTCCTCGCCCTGGATGATCTGGCCGGGAGCCTTCGGAGCCGGTGTGAAGGAACGGAATACTACGGTCGGAGAAGCTTCCAGACCTACCTTGGACAGGTCGCATCCGCAATCCTTTGCGCTCTTTACGTAGATGGGAGCGTCGGCCTTGCAGGCCTTTACGATACCGGAAACGGTCATGTATCTGGGGTTGTTCAGTTCCTTGATGCAGGTGAGCATGCAGGGAGTGGGAACTTCGATGACTTCGTAGCCGTCTTCCAGCTGTCTCTGAACGGTAACGACCTTCTTGTCTTCGGAGATCTCGAACTTCTGAACATAAGTGACCTGGGGCAGGTGCATCTTTTCTGCGATCTGGGGACCGACCTGAGCGGTGTCGCCGTCGATGGCCTGGCGGCCTGCAAAGATCATGTCGAAGGGACCGCATTCTTCAACGACCTTTTCGATCAGAGAAGTAACAGCGTTGGAGGTTGCCCACGTATCGGAGCCGCCTACGGCTCTGTCGGACAGCAGATAGCACTTATCTGCGCCCATCGCGAGGCATTCGATCAGCATATCCTTGGCCTGGGGAGGTCCCATGGAAACGACGATAACTTCAGTATCCGGCTGGCTGTCCTTGATCAGCAGCGCTTCTTCCAGAGCGTTCGCATCGTCGGGGTTGAGGATGCTGGGCACGCCGTCACGGATGATTCTGTTGGTCTTCGGATCGATCTTAACTTCGCTTGTATCCGGTACTTGCTTTGCGCAAACAATGATTCTCATATTACTTTTCCTCCCTCTAGCCTACTTAAACACAGCGCCGGAGATAACCATCTTCTGAACTTCGGTGGTTCCTTCGTAGATCTCGGTGATCTTTGCGTCTCTCATCATGCGTTCTACGGGGTAGTCGGTGGTGTAACCGTAGCCGCCGTGCAGCTGAACAGCCTTGGTGGTGACGTACATAGCGGTCTCTGCAGCGTAGTACTTCGCCATAGCAGCGTCTACAGAGTACGGCATGTGCTGATCCTTCTTGAACGCAGCGCTGTAAACCAGAAGTCTTGCCGCTTCGATGCGGGTCTTCATTTCAGCAACTTCGAAAGCCAGAGCCTGGAACTTGTTCAGGGACTTGCCGAACTGCTTTCTGGACTTCATGTAGTCGACGGTGACGTCCAGAGCGCCCTGCGCGATACCCAGAGCCTGGGAAGCGATACCGATACGGCCGCCGTCCAGAGTCGCCATGGCGATCTTGAAGCCCTGGCCGACTTCGCCCAGCAGGTTTTCCTTGGGAACGATGCAGTCTTCGAAAATGAGCTCGGTGGTGGAAGAAGCGTGGATACCCAGCTTATCTTCGGTCTTACCGATGGAGAAGCCCTTGAAGCCCTTCTCTACGATGAAAGCGGTAATGCCGTGATTACCCTTGCTCTTGTCGGTCATTGCGAAAACGACGAAAGTGTCTGCATAGCCGCCGTTGGTGATGAACACCTTAGCGCCGTTGAGCAGCCAGTGGTCGCCCATGTCGACAGCCTTGGTCTGCTGTCCGGATGCGTCGGTACCCGCGTTGGGCTCGGTCAGACCGAAAGCGCCAAGCTTACGGCCGGAGAGCAGGTCGGGCAGGTACTTCTGCTTCTGTTCTTCTGTACCGAAGTTGAAGATCGGCCAGCAGCACAGAGAAGTGTGAGCAGAGACGATAACGCCGGTGGATGCGCAAACTCTGGAGAGTTCTTCCACAGCGATCGCATAAGAGATATGGTCGGAACCTGCACCGCCGTATTCAGCGGGGAAGGGAATGCCCATCATACCGAGCTTAGCCATCTTTTCGACATTTTCCTTGGGGAATCTGTGTTCCTTATCGATGTCGGCAGCGATGGGTTCGACTTCGGCAAGGGCAAACTTCCTTACCAGTTCTCTTACTTTCTCTTGCTCTTTCGAAAGTTGAAAGTTCATTCTTTTGCCTCCTTATATTTTCTACAGGGCCATATTAACTATGTCCTAAAAATAACAGTGCTTAAGACAACGCACCCAGGGACCAGGCGCGTTGCCGCCAACTACTATTAAACAATATTTTAACAAACTTTGCAAGGGGAAACAGGCATTAAATGCCCTCTCTTTGAGAAATAATTATCAATTCCGCAGATTCCACGGCTTGCGAGACAAGCGCCTCGACGTCCAGCCTGCTTTCGGACGCCTCGATCCGCTCCAGCTTTGGCTGGGTCACCGGGTGCTTGGGCAAAAATACGGTGCAGCAGTCCTCGTAGGGCTGGATGGATGTTTCGAAGGTGCCGATATCCCGGGCGATGTCCATGATCTGGGTCTTGTCCATGGCGATGAGCGGCCGCATCACGGGAAGGCTTACCGCAGCGTCGGTGACCACAAGAGACGCCGCTGTCTGGCTGGCGACCTGGCCCAGGCTCTCGCCGGTGACGAGCATCAGGTCCCCTTCTCTCTTCGCGATCGCCTCCGCGATGCGCATCATAAAGCGGCGCACCAGGATGGTGGTCTCCTCTTCCGGACAGTTCTGCACGATCTGTTCCTGGATGGGAAGCAGGTTGATGGAAAACATGCGGATGCGTCCGCAGTAATCCGTCAGGATGCCCGCCAGTTCCTTTACCTTTTCGAAGGCCCGCTCGGAAGTGTACGGATAGGAATGGAAATGGACCGCGTCCAGATACATGCCCCGGTGCGCCATCAGGAACGTGGCGACGGGAGAATCGATGCCGCCGGAAAGCAGCACCAGCCCCCTCCCGTTGGTGCCCAGGGGCAGACCGCCGTAGCCCGCGATCTTCTTATCGTAGAGATAGGCGAAGTTTCTGCGTACGTTTATGTACAGATAGCAGTCCGGTTCGTGGACGTCCACCTTCAGGACCTTGCACCCCTTCAGCACTCTGGCGCCGATGCGTTTTCCGATGTCCGGGGACTGGATGGCGAAAGTCTTGTCCGCCCGCCTTGCGTCGACTTTAAAGGTCTTTATGCCGCGGGTCTCGATCTGCTTCATCATGAACGCCACGGCTTCCCGGCCGATGACGTCCAGTGCGCTCTCCGCGTCGAGCCCTTCGAGGGGAACCTCCACGGCGGGGCTGATGGAGTCCACGCCGAACACCCGGCCGACCCGCTTTAAGACGTCTTCCTGCGGGATCTCTTCGGGCGTGCGCACGAAGATGAGGCCGTCCACCCGTTCGACGGTCACGCCGGCTTCATCCTTCAGATTCTTCTTGATCCGCTGCACCAGCATGCGCTCGAAATAAGGCTTGTTCTTCCCCTTGAGCGCGCTTTCGCCGCAGCGCACGATATAGATGTTTTCCATGTTCTACTTCCTCTTGAATGCGCTGCGCAGCCGGCGCTGGCTTGTAACGGCTGCCTTAAGCTTTTCGCAGACGTAGTCCATCTGCTCTCTGGTATTGTCCTCGCAGAAGGAGAAGCGGATAGCGCCTTCGATCTGCGCGTCGGACAGGCCCATGGCCGTCAGCACGTGACTGCCCTTCTTATGGGACGAACAGGCGGAACCGGTGGAGACGTAGATCTCATCCTGCTCCAGCGTGTGCAGCAGCACTTCGCCCCGGCAGCCCAAAAAGCTTACGTTTAAAACGGAGCAAACGCCGTCCTGGGGCGAGTTCACCGTAATGTCTTCGATAATGTTCTGCAGCAGGCGCATCAGATAATTCCGCACGTCCGCGGTATGGGCGATGCGCGCCGCTTTATTTTCTTCCGCCAGCCGCACGGCTTCTCCGAGGCCTGCAATGGCAGGCAGGTTCTCCGTGCCGGAGCGGAAATTGCTTTCCTGGCCGCCGCCCAGCATAAAGGGCTGGATGTGCAGGCCTTTCTTTACATACAGGGCGCCGATGCCCTTGCAGGCATGGATCTTGTGACCCGACAGACTCAACATGTCCACGCCGAGTTTGTGCACGTCCGTATCCAGTTTTTCAAAGGACTGCACGGCATCTGTGTGGAACAGGATGCCCTTGTTCACCTTGTCGATCTCGCTGCGGATCTGAGCCAGGGGCATTATGGAACCCGCCTCGTTGTTGACGTGCATCACGGATACCAGGATGGTGTCCGGGGTCAGCGCGGCCCGCAACGCCTCCATGTCGAAGGTGCAGTCCCGGCCCACCGGAAGATAGACCACGTCCGCGCCCTCCCGGGCCAGCTGTTCGCAGTTCCGGAGGATGGCTGGATGCTCCACGGCCGTCGTGATGATGCGCTTTCCCTGTTTTTTGCGGCTCTCCCAGACGCCCCGGAGCACCGTGGCGTCGCTTTCCGTGCCGCAGGAGGTAAAGAAGATCTCCTCCGGGGATGCGTTCAGGGCGGCAGCCACCTGGGCCCTCGCCTTCTTTAAAATCTTCTCTGCGTTCACACCCATTCTATGCAAAGACGAAGGATTTCCAAAATCCTCCGTCATTGTCTTTGCCATTATTTCCGCGACCTGCGGCTTTACCTGGGTGGTAGCACTGTTGTCTAAATATACGAACATGCCTCTCCTGTGTTATTTTGCGTAGTCTACGGCCCTCGTTTCGCGGATGACGTTTACCTTGATCTGGCCCGGATACTCCAATTCGCTCTCGATCTTCTTGGAGATCTCTCTGGCCAGCAGCGCCATGGCGTCGTCGGATACTTCGTCCGGACGGGCGATGATGCGGATCTCGCGGCCCGCCTGGATGGCGAAGGATTTTTCGACGCCGGGAGTCGTGTTCGCGATCTCTTCCAGCTTCTGCAGACGCTTGATGTAGGTATCCAGCGTTTCTCTTCTGGCGCCGGGACGGGCTGCGGACAGCGCGTCGGCTGCGGCGACCAGGACCGCTTCCGGACTCTTGGGTTCGTAATCTCCGTGGTGAGCTGCCATCGCGTCGATGACCGCCTCGGATTCCTTATATTTTCTTAAGACGTCGATGCCGATATCCACGTGGGTGCCCTGGATCTCGTGGTCCAGTGCCTTGCCGATATCGTGCAGCAGACCTGCTCTCTGGGCCAGCTTTACGTCCATGCCCAGTTCGCCGGCCATGAGGCCTGCCAGGTGGGCGACTTCCAGAGAGTGCTTCAGCACGTTCTGGCCATAGCTGGTGCGGTATTCGAGCCTGCCCAGCAGCTTGACGAGCTCGGGGTGCAGGTTATGGATGCCCATCTCGAAGGTGGCGGATTCGCCCTCCTCCTTGATGATGTTGTTGACTTCCTTTTCGGCCTTTTCCACCATCTCCTCGATGCGGGCGGGATGGATGCGGCCGTCCACGATGAGCTTCTCCAGAGCGACTCTGGCGATCTCTCTGCGGACGGGGTCGAATCCGGACAGGATGACGGCTTCCGGCGTATCGTCGATGATGAGGTCCACGCCCGTCGCCGTTTCGATGGCCCGGATGTTGCGGCCTTCCCGGCCGATGATGCGGCCCTTCATCTCGTCGTTCGGCAGGGGCACGACGGATACGGTGGTCTCCGCCACATGATCTGCAGCGCAGCGCTGGATGGCGCCGGTGATGATCTCCTTTGCCCGTCTGTCCGCTTCTTCCTTGGCTTTGGTCTCGATGTCCTTGATCATGATGGAAGCGTCTCTGCGCACGTCTTTCTCGATGCTTTCCAGCAGCTGGGCCTTCGCCTCTTCCGCCGTGCAGCCGGAGATGCGCTCCAGCTCGGCGATCTGCTTTTCGATAAAGCCGTCCAGTTCCTTTTCCTTCTCGGCCAGGGCTCTCTGCTTCTTGGAGATGCCTTCTTCCTTCTGCTCGATGTTTTCGATCTTCCGGTCCAGGGATTCCTCCTTCTGGACCAGTCTTCTTTCTGTCTTCTTTACCTCTTCTCTGCGTTCGCGAATATCTCTTTCCGCATCTTGCTTTATGGAATGAGCCTCCGCTCTGGCATCGGCCAGGGTCTCTTTGCGGATGGCTTCGGAGCGGTTTTCCGCATCCAGGATAAGGTTCTTGGCCATAGTCTCGGCACTGCCGATGGTCTTTTCCGCCTTATTCTTGCGGATGATATAACCTACAAGTATTCCGATCGCGAGAAAGGCGATTGCAATGAGAGCTTTTACAAGCATGCTGTCCCTCCTCTGCGTTATTCTGATGTTTGTATATGTCTGGTTTTATACAAACTGCGCAATGCGCAGGCAAAAATCAGCATTACAAAAATACCAATACATTTTACTATATTATGCGCATAAATGTAAAGGGATACTTTATACTTTAGCGCATAAAAATCGGTTGCACTTGCACAAAAAGAGCAAAAGGATATATACTTTATTTGTTCGAAACCGATAGAAAATCAAGGCATGAAAGGAGGTGACCGCCATGGCTGCAAAAGACATCAAACTCACGACTCTTGCAGGCTGCGCCGGATGAGGCGCCAAGCTCGGAGCGGGAGTTCTCGCTGAAGTTTTGGACGGCATTTCCAGGAAGAGCGATCCCGACCTGCTGGTGGGGTTCGACAAGAGCGACGATGCCTGCGTTTATAAAGTGAACGACGAGCTGGCGCTGGTGCAGACGGTGGATTTCTTCCCTCCCGTCGTGGATGACCCCTACACCTTCGGCCAGGTGGCGGCAGCCAACGCCCTGTCCGACGTCTACGCCATGGGCGGCACGCCGAAGACCTGCATGAATATCATGGGCATCCCCAGGGATTTTCCCAAGGACGTGACCCGGGAGATCCTGCGGGGCGGCTACGATAAAGTGAACGAAGCCGGCGCGGTGCTGGCGGGCGGTCATACGATCCTGGACGAGGAACCGAAATACGGTCTGTCCGTAACGGGCTACGTCCATCCGGAGAAGTTCTACCGCAACTGCGGCGCAAAGCCTGGCGACGTGCTCATCCTGACGAAGCCCATCGGCACCGGCATCCTGACGACGGCGGCGAAAGCCGGCATGCTTTCGGAGGCCGATGAGAAGACCATGATCCGCATCATGACGGAGCTCAACAAAAACGCCCGGGACGTGTTCGTACAATGCGAAGTCCACGCGTGCACCGACGTGACGGGATTCGGCCTGATGGGCCACCTGTTCGAGATGGTGAACGGCACGGACTGCGAAGCGCTGGTGGAGACCGCGGGACTGGACGTCCTACCCTCTTCCCTGGAATTCGCATCCATGGGCCTGCTGCCGGAAGGCATGTACCGCAACCGGGACTATTGCGGTTCCCAGGTGGAGGAAGGCGGCGTAAACGCCGCTCTGTGCGACGCGCTGTTCGACCCCCAGACCTCCGGCGGACTGCTGGCGGCCGTGGCGCCGGAAGACGCAGAGCGCTGCCTGGCGATGCTGCAGGGCAAGGTGCTGAGCCCCCAGCGGATCGGCACGGTGCGCCCCTACGCAGGCGGCAAACGGATCTTCTTAAAGTAGAAATGCAAAAAATGAAACGGGGACGGTTCTTGGAACCGTCCCCGTTGTTTTTCCTCACTAAAAGACGCGGAGCGCGATGCTGCTGAAGTTCTTCGCGATGTAGGAATCGGAAGCCAGCACCACGGGATTGCCCATGTTGTTGCCGGCATGGATGTTCTCGTCGAAGGGAATGATGCCCGCCATGGGCGTGCTCATGCCCCGGGCGATCTGCTCGATGCCCGGCACGTTGCCCGTGCGCAGCAGGTCGAGATCCACCTGGTTGATGAGGAAGCAGCGCTTGCGCAGCCCGCAGCTCTCCAGCTTGCGGTCCACCGTATCCGCGTTGCGCAGCGAAACATAATCCGGCGTAACGACTACGATGCCGAGATCCGCCGCACGGGCCACGTTCTCCAGGGGATTTCCGATGGCGAGAGGCATATCCACGAGGATGTAGTCGAAATTCTTCTTCAATACGGCAAACAGCCCTTCCACGTGCTGGGGCGTTACGCCGTTGATCTCCTTGAACTGGGGACAGGGCAGCATGTAGAGCCTTCCGAAGCGGTCGTCGTGGACCAGCGCCTTCTCCACCTTGCACACGCCCGTAAGCACGTCGCCCAGATCGAACAGGCAGGTGTCCTCCATGCCCAGGTAGATGTCCAGGTTGCGCAGCCCCATGTTAAAGTCAACAAGAACGACCCTCGCGCCTTTCTGCGCCAGGGTAGCTCCCAGATTAACGGTTATAGTGGTTTTTCCTGCGCCTCCCTTACCGGAGGTGATCAAAGCGACGGTTCCCATACATGTCCTTCCAAATGCAAGTCATTGTACAAGATAATTTTACCATCGGCAAGGGGGGTTTGGAACAAAAAACGGGAAAAATCCGGGGATTATTTTTGCAGATACCCGGCTTCCAGGAAGCTGAAGAAGCGGCCGTCCCCTATGATGATGTGGTCCAAAAGCTGAATCCCCAACACTTTTCCGGCCTCCTCGATCTGCTTCGTCATCGTTATGTCCTCTTCGGACGGCTCCGGGTCGCCGCTGGGATGATTGTGGGCCAGGATGACCCCGAAAGCGCCCTTCCGCACGGCGCTGGAAAAGATCTCCCGGGGGTGGGCGGAGGCGCTGTAGAGCCCGCCGGCAGCGACTTTTTCCTTCATCAGCAGCTCCTGCTTTACGTTCACGAGCGCCACCTGCATCACCTCCTGCTTCAGGTAGCGCATCTCGCCCATGAACAGCTTCGCCGAATCGCCCGGACCGCGGATGACCAGCCTCTGCGAAGCGGGCGCGGAAGCGATCCGCCGGCCCAGTTCCACGGCGGCCGTCAGCAGGCAGGCCTTCGCCGTTCCGATGCCGGAGATGCGCATGTACTCTTCCGGCAGAAACCCGGAGAGCGAGGCGAGACTGCCCTCTCCCATCGCCAGGACCTTGCCCGCCAGGCCGATGGCACTGTTCTCCCCGGATCCGGAAGTGATGAGAACCGCCAGAAGCTCGGTGTTGGACAGCGCCTGCACGCCCTGGGACAGGATCTTTTCCCGGGGGCGTTCCATGGCAGGCAGTTCCCGGACCATAGGTGCAGCGGAAGCCTTCTTGTTCTTGATTTGTTCCATAAAAAATTCTCCGCGCCTGAGCGGAGAATAGTATATCATAGCCGTTCTTAAATTGCTATATTTTTCCTGTCAAAATATAGATTTTATCGTGCGTCCCAATTTTCCAAGATGCGCTTGATCGAAGCGTAAGGAAAGCCGATCACGTTGTCCAGCGGACCGTTCGTATGGGTCACGTAGGGCGCGAAGCCCCCCTGGATCGCATAAGCGCCAGCCTTGTCCATGGGTTCGCCCGTGGCGATGTACGCCCGGATGTCCTCATCCGTATATTTCATAAACGTTACATCCGTGCCTTCGGAGAACAGCAGCAGCCGTCCGCTTGCCAGATCCCGGATGCAGGCGCCGCTGCACACGGTGTGGGTCTTGCCCCGCAGCAGGTTCAGGATGCGGAACGCGTCTTCCTCGTCCCTGGGCTTGCCCATGGGGACGCCGTCCAGCACCACCATGGTATCGGCGGACAGAACGATGCCTTCCGAAGGCAGAGACCCCTGCTCTTTCAGCATTTCCGCCGCCCGCAAATTCTTGCGCAGCGCCAGCGCCATCACCTCCTGGGCGGGCGACAGAGCGATATGGATATTTTCCTCGCAGTCCGGCTTAACGATCAGCGGTTCGATCCCGTCGGCGCGCAGCATGTCGATGCGCCGGGGCGAGCCGGAAGCCAGGACGACGGCCGTTTCCTTTAAGTCCATGCGATTCACCTCACCCCGGGATTATAAGCGACGGGAGGCTTTCTGTCAAAACCGTTGTTTGCTATAATTAGGGCAGACATAGGAGGCACCATATGAAACTCACGATCCTTTCCGAAAACAACACCTACACGAGAGAGCCCTACCTGATGGGCGAACCGGGTTTCTGCTGCTATATCGAATGCGGCGGCAAACGCCTGACCCTGGACACGGGCTATCACGGCATCGCGCTGAAGAATGCAGCGCTGCTGGGCATCGACCTGAACGGTCTGGACTATATCGCCGTCTCCCACGGCCACGATGACCACACCCACGGTCTGCTGCCGCTGCTGGAGGCGGGGCTGGATGTGAGCCGCACAAAGCTGGTCGTGCACCCCAAAGCTTTAAAGCCGAAGATGGTGGACGGCATCAGCTCCGGATTCCCCTGGCCGGAAGAAGAGGTCCGCAGCCGCTTCGACGTGATGGAGACAAAGGAACCGGTGGAACTGGCGGAAAACCTGTGGTACCTGGGACAGATCCCCCGGACGAACGGCTTTGAAAATCAGAGGTCCGTGGGGTTCGTCATCGAAGACGGCGCCGAGAAGGAAGACTTCCTGCTGGACGACACCGCCCTGGCCTACAAGGCGAAGGACGGCGTGTTCCTCATCACCGGATGCTCCCACAGCGGCATCGTGAACATCTGCGAATACGCGAAAAAGGTGCTGGGCGAGGAGCGGCTGCTGGGGGTCATCGGCGGATTCCACCTGCTGCAGCCCGGAACGCAGCTGGACGAGACCATCCGCTACTTCGAAAAGGAAAAGCCCGCGAAGCTCTGCCCCTGCCACTGCATCTCCATGCGCTGCAAATTCCGCATCGCGCAGCAGCTTCCCATCGAGGACGTGGCCGTAGGGTTCGAACTGGAAGTGAAATAGAACGCAAAAGAGAGTTTAGACGGACAGTTCCGCGAAAACTCTCTTTTTGTGCTTGAGAAAAGAACATATGTTCTTTATAATATCCTTGTAAGGAACCCATCCCGGAGGACAAGCACCCATGAAACTTCTGATGAAACCCATCGACGCCATCGTCGTGTTCAAAGGCAGCGGCAAGCCCCTGCCCTATAAATTCCGCTACACCGACACGGAAGGCATCAGCCGCGAGGTCTACGTCAAGCGCATCCTGACGGCGGCCGAAGAGAAATTTGCCGGCATCCCCGTCTACGTCTACGACTGCCAGAGCGAGATCGGAGGCGCGGAGAGGCGGTATCAGCTGAAATATTTCATCCCGGAATGCCGCTGGGAGCTGTTTAAGCTGTAATGGCGCTGCGGAGCTGCCCGTAGACCCGTTCGCTCTCCGCCAGCGGATAGCCGTCCACGCTGCACACGTTCTCCTGCAGCACGCCGTCCACGCTGCCCAGGAGGAGCGTCCGGGACAGATACCCTTCCACTTCGTCCAGACCGGGAAAGACCTTTTCACCCGTCAGCTTCTCCAGATATGCCGTCATGCCGTAGGCGCCCCAGTTGGAAACGGAGGCGATCACCAGGTGGTCTGTTTTTACCCGGCAGGGCACGAGATTCAGTTTTTCCGAGATCACGTCCGCCAGATTTCCCATGCCGATCTCGTTGCCGCCGTCCCCCACGCCGATGGTGGGCACGCTGCCGTAGGCCAGCTCGAACAGCCCGTCGATCCGGGCCGTATGGCTGCGCACGCTCTCGCCGTGCATGTTGGCGTAGTCCCCTTCCGCGTTCCGTCCGCAGCACTCGATGGAGATCAGACCGGCAGGCTGCAGGTCCTTCAGCAGGTCTTCCGAGAAGGAATCCCCTGCATCGACGTCCATATAGATCACGTCCAGCCCTTCCGGTTCGAAGTAATGGCTGCAAGCCTCATCCGTCAGGATGCAGGGCTGAAAGCCCAGCTTTTTCAACGCCTTCGCCAGTACGACCGTCCCTGCCGGGCCGTCCGTCTCCGCATGGCCTGCCACGTAAAACCCGGTGGCCAGCAGCACGGGGCCTCTTTCCCAGGAGAGGACCGCCTTCGCCGCCTCTTCGCAGTAGAAAGGCGGCAGATAGGGCCGCAGGATATCCATGCCCCGGTGGGAATCCGTCAGGATAATGTCTTCGATGGTCTTTTTTGCGTTCATTTTCAGTATTTCAGGTTAACGTTCTTTACGTCCGAGATCAGCATGTGACCCGGCGCATGGGTAATGGCAAAGGAAGGTTTCGACCGCATCAGAGCGTTCTGCGGGGTCACGCCGCAGGGCCAAAAGACCGGCACCTCGCCCTCCTTTATGGTAACGGCTTCGCCGTAATCCGGACGGGACAGGTCGCGGATGCCGATCGCCGCCGGATCGCCGATGTGCACCGGAGCGCCGTGGACCCGGGGCATCGACGCCGTGATCTGCACCACTTTGCTTACAAGCTCGTAAGGGATGGGCCGCATGGAGACCACCATGTTCCCGTGGAACATGCCAGCCGGCTCGCAGGGAATATTCGTGTCGTACATGGGCACGTTTTTTCCTTCCTCGATCTGCCGCACCGGCACGTCCGCCGCCAGCAGATCCGCTTCGAAGGAGAAGCTGCAGCCGATCAGGAAGCTCACGAGATCGTCTCTCCAAAGAGCCGAAACGTCGGTATATTCTCCCGTCAGCACGCCGTTTTCGTACAGCCGGTACCGGGGAATATCCGCCGCGATGTCCGCCCCCGGCGCGATCGTCTTCAGAAAGCGGCTTCCGGTGTCCGTCACTTCCAGCAGCGGACAGGCTTTGGGATTCCGCTGGGCGAACAGCAGGAAATCGTGGGCGTATTCCTTCGGCAGCACCACCAGATTCGCCTGGGCGTAGCCCGGGCACGATCCGCTGGTCTGACCGCAAAAGCGCCCGCTGCGGATCTCTTCCCGCATCTGAGCGGGCGTAAAGCCATCGTATTTCATAGGCATATCTCCTTCCGTTCTACCGCCTGTCTCTGTCGATAAACTCCAGCAAGATGACCGAAAGCAGCGCGAAGACCGCGATGATCACCAGCAGCATGCCCCAGCAGTGCAGGATATTGCCCGCTTCCTTCACGTAATCTGGATTCAGGTTGTACTTCCCGCATTCCAGCAGGATCTGATCGCGCATGTTATTCTCCGCGATGTAATCCGTCATCATCTTGATCGGCTGCCGTCCTCCGATCTCCAGGGAGCGGAATTTCCAGACCGTGTTCCACAGGGTCACCATGGGCTGATTGTTGTAATCGCTGAGCGCGCAGAGATTCTGCAGTCCCCACTTCGCCGCCGTGACGCCCTTCAGATTCGCGGCAGGGCCTTCCAGCTTCACGAAACCGCCGGAGAAGATCAGCTGGAAGATCAGCATGAACGGCATGACCGTCATCGCCGTCGTCGTGTTGCGGACGAGCGAAGAGATCATCAGGGACATCATGTCAGCCGCGTAGGTGATCAGGAACATGGAGATCCCGTAATCCACCAGGAAGACCGGCGTGATCACGCCTTCCGTCGGAAACGCGATGCCCGCCATGTTGCAGATGAACAGCAGGATGACCGTTTCCAGAATGCAGAGGACCATCTGGTAGATCATGTGCGCCGCGATGTACGACGTGATATGCAGTCCGCTGCGGTGCTCCCGCTTGATGACGGGGCGTTCGCGGCAGACGGACTGGATCGAATTGAAGAATCCGTTCCAGATGCAGACGCAGACCAATGCGAAGCAGCCGCTGAACGTGCCTTCCTGCGTATGGAACAGGCTTCCGCCCACGGCAAACGTCACCAGCCCCGCGATCAGAGCCGACATCGGAAGCATTTTCCAGTCGTTCTGATACACGAACATGCGCACCAGTTTTTTTAGATAGATCCAGGTCTGGGCAGCCCGTCCCCGGTAGCGCAGCGCTTCATTCATGGACGGTCACCTCCTTCTCTTTCTCTGCGGTCCGTCTTGCGTATTTCTCGATGAATTCGTCCGCGCGGCCTTCGCCGCCCTCGTATTCGCTGTTGATGGCGAGCACGACCTGCTCCATGGAGGATTTGCCGAAGAATTCCCGCGCCTCGTCCGGTGACCCGTAGAACGCCAGCCGCCCCACCTTGCCGGAGTCTCTCGCCAGCACGATCACCTTGTCGAACAGGTCCGCCACGCGGTCCGGGGTGTGCGTGATCGCGATCACGACTTTGCCCATGTCCGCTACGCTGCGCAGCTTCTCGAACAGTTCCCGCGCGATGACGCCGTCCAGCCCGGAATCCGGTTCGTCCAGGATGAACAGTTCCGGGTCGCTGATCAGCTCTGTACCGATGGAGATGCGCTTTTTCTGTCCGCCGGACTTCTTGGCGACCAGGCCGTCCGCCCTGCCGGAAAGTCCCAGCACGTCCATGACGGCTTCGATCTTTTCCTGGCGTTCCTTCGCGGAGACCGTAACGGGCAGGCGCATCAAAGCCGCGTCGCCCAGCGTCTTCGATACGGTATCGTTCATGCGCAGCAGGTCCTGCTGGGGAACGAAGCCGATCTTATGCTTTATCTCGTTGTAGTTCTGATACACGTCGATGCCGTTCAGGCGTATGGTCGCGTCGGCCTTTTCGTAGCCTGTGATGGCGTTCACCAGCGTGGTCTTGCCCGCGCCGGAACCGCCCAGCAGCAAGACGAGCGAGCCGTTGGGGATGGTCAGGTGAACGTCCTTCAGCAGATAGCGGGTCTTGCCGAAGGCGCGGGCCGTCCTTGCCCGCACGTGGATGGCAAGGCCTTCGCCGCTCTCGCTCTCCGCGACCGGCGCGCTCAGTTCCGCAGGCTGCGTACCAGCCAGGATCTCTTCGTCTGCCGCTGCGGCATGTACCGGCTGGAACCGCTTGGAGTAGCCGATGATCATGGAAGCGACGCTGGCGGCGAGCACCCAAAATACGATCCAGCGCTTCTTCAGCTCGAATGCCTGGCAGAGGCCCGCGATGACGCGGATCTCGAACACGGCGAGTACGATCGCGCCGACGAGGGCGACGATGTTCAGGAAGAATGTCGGTTTGCTTTCCTCAGGAAGGAGTTTCGCCGCTGCCGCAAGCAGCCGGCAGACCACCTCGAAGACGAGGCAGTAAAGCCCTTCCTTATCGCGCCCGCACGCCTGTCCCAGACGGTAATACCGCAAGCCGGGAACAAAGGCCTGCCAGGTGGCTTTTCCGTATTTCTGCAGGATCTTCCACATCCCCAGGGACGAGAAGAACCAGGTTATCCAGGTCATCCAACTCATACTTTGTCCGCTCTCATTCCATTCATCCAAGTCTGCAGCCGCTGCCCGGTCTTGGTGGTGCAGATGCCGCCTTTGCAGGTGCAGCGGAGCTCTGCCGGCAGCTGATGACCCACGTCCAGCATGGCGCCGATCACCTCGTCCAGCGGGATCATGCCGTCGAAGCCCAGTTTTGCCATATTGGCGCACATAACGGCGTTGGCCATGGCGGACACGTTGCGGGAGATGCAGGGCAGCTCCGTAAGGCCTGCCACGGGGTCACAGACGAGACCGAGCATGTTCTGAAGCGCCAGTCCCGCTGCGCCGAATACCGCTTTTAACGGACATCCCAGCATATGGGCGATGCCTGCCGCCGCCATCGCCGAGGCGGCACCGTTCTCCGCCTGACACCCTGCGACCTCCGCGCCGAACGTCGCCTGATTCCCGATAAACGCGCCCACGAGCCCCGCAGCCAACAAGCCTTCCTGTATCTTCTCCGAAGAAAAGCCCATGGCAGATCCCATGGCGACGATCGCCCCGGGCAGCACGCCGCTGGCGCCTGCCGTCGGTGCAGCCGCCACCACGTTGTGGGCGTTGTTGTTCTCCATGACGGCAACGCTTGCCAGCATGGCGCTCCGGAAGGTCTCTCCGCCAAACAACGCGGAAGACGGGGCATTTTCTGCCATCTGCTTTCCGTAATAGGGCAAAAATCCATTTACGGCTGTCGTCTCCGGATCCGGCGGTACAGAAGCCGCGCGCATCACTTCTTCCGTGCGGGCAGCCAGCGCGTATGCCCCTTCTTCGGAGACAAATCCGTAAGCGCTCTCGTAGACGCAGGCCAGCTGCGCCGCGTTCAGACCGTGCGCCTCGCCGTATTCCAGCGCCTGCGCTGCGGTGCCAAATGGCATAAGCGAAGCCCTTCTCTTCGGTACGGCCATCACAGGGTCGGCGATGCGTACGTACTGTACGCCCTCCCAGCCGCGCAGTTCCAGCAGAGGCGCGCTGTCCTGATCCGCCTCGATGTCCACCTCGAAAAAGCGCTCGCCTTTGCCGTCCGTGCGGTCGTAGAAGAAGCGGTTTTTGCGGATGACCTCCTCCACCGCGTCTTCGCACGCTTCGCTGCAGAGGATAAAGGCCTCTTTGCTGCTGCCGTCGATATAGACGGGAAAGTCATCCATGGCGCGGATCTCGATCATGCCGCCTCCGATGGAGTATGTCATCAGGCTGAGAGACGGTTTCGCCGCATCCTTCGCCTCGTAGAATCGGATCTCCGCCTGATTGGGATGTTCGCTTCCGAGATCTTCCGTCTTAAAGCAAACATCGACGCCCAGCTCTTTCGCCAGCCGGAGGCTGTCCCGAAAGCGCGGGTCGTCGATCGGTATGCCAAGCAGACCTCCGGTAAAGCCGTAATCCGAGCCCTGTCCCTGATAGGTGCTGGGATAGGAACCGTTCTTGTCGAACACGACGTCGATCCGGACAGGGTCTTTACCGTATAAGGATCTGGCTACGAGTCCGATGCGCCCGCAGCCGGCCGTATGGGAGCTCGAAGGCCCTGTGGTGATGGGCCCGAGCACTTCGTTGAATATGCTGTGATAGATCATAGATACTGCGCCTGTACTTCTTTCAGGCGCTCTGCGTATGCCGTCCGCACGCTTTCCGGCGCCAGGACCTGCACGTCCGCGCCCAGTCCGAACAGCCAGCCGTAGAACTGGGGGCTTACGAATACTCTCACGTTCACCCGGGAAAATCCCTCGCCGTCCGGCGAAACGATGATGTCTTTGCCGAAGCGGTCGATAAAGACAGCCGCCAGCTTATCGGCAAACCGCAGGGTAACGGAGGTCTCTTCCCCGGAAAACATGGAGAACATGCGTTTGGAATAGGAGCGCACGTCCGCTTTGTCGTACAGATCGGCGCCCTCCCGGCTTTCTTTCGACAGGACTTTGATCCGCTCCATGCGGTCGATCCGGTAATGCTTGATCTTCCGGTCCCCGCCGTCGTAGGCGATCAGATAATAATATTCGTTATCCCACACGAGATCGTAGGGGCTTACCGCGACAGCCTGCCCTTCGTGATGGTACTGCTTTTCCTTCGCGGCATTGTAGGTGAAGTAGCGGAACGACACCTTGCAGCCGGCGTCGATGGCCGCTGCGATGGTGTCCACGCTGTAGTAGACGCTGCCGTTCATGGATTTGACCCGGTCTGCGACGAACATGCGGCCGGTGAGCTGCCTGGCCTGGTGGGCGCTGGCCAGCGTCTTGAGCTTATCCACCAGTTCCACGGTCTTGCGTTCCGTTATGAACCGGGAGGAAAGCACGCTGTCCGCCAGCAGTTTGACCTCGGGAAACTCGAAGGTGCGCTGCCCCACATAGTGGCCGCCTCTGCCCACGTCGACGATATCCACGCCGAACTCGCTCCGCAGAGCCTCCAGGTCCGCGTAGATGCTTTTACGCTCCGCCTTGATGCCCTTGGCCGCCAGCCGTTCGATCAGCTGGGGCGTCGTCAAAGCGTGGTCTTCGTCCGTCTCTTCCATCAGGATCTGGTACAGGTACAAAAGCTTATACTTTTGATTTTCGCTCCCTGCCATGGTCTGCCTCCCGGATCGCTAGCGGTCTCTCGCCTCGATAAAAGCCATCATGGTATCCACGACGCTTTCGATGCTCATGTCCGTAGAGTCGATCTCCACAGCGCCTTCCGCCTTTTTCAGCGGCCGGAACTCCCGGTGGGAATCCTGGTAGTCGCGCTGGATGATGTCCGCCCGGATGATCTCGAAGTCCGCCTCCTGCCCTTTCGCCCGCATCTCTTCGGTGCGCCGGCGGGCCCGTTCGTCCGCGGAAGCCGTCAGGAAGAATTTGAAATCCGCATCGGGGAACACGACGGTGCCGATGTCCCGGCCGTCCATGACGATGCTCTTTCTCTTTCCCATGGCCTGCTGCAGCGCGGTCAGCTTATACCGCACGGCGGGGACGCCGGAAGACGGAGACGCCAGCGCCGAGATCTCGGGGGTGCGGATGAGCCCGCTCACATCTTCCCCGTCCAAGATGGTGCATCCTTCCGAAAAATCCACGTCCATGCCGTCCAGCATGGCCTGCAGGGCTTCGGGGTCTTTATAATCCGTGCCGGTGCGGAGCAGTTTTAACGCGACCGCCCGGTACATGGCTCCGGTATCGATATAATCTGCGCCGATGCGCTGCGCCACCAGCTTGGCGATGGTGCTTTTCCCCGCACCGGCCGGTCCGTCGATGGCGACGATGGTCTTGGTCCGCATAGGGATTAATCCTCCACGGGAGCGGCCTTCGGAGCCTTGGCAGCTTTCTTGAGCTTCGTGCCTGCGCCGCTTCCCAGCAGTTTCTCGATCTCTGCGATAAAGGTGTTGACGTCCTTAAACTGGCGGTAGACGGAGGCAAAGCGCACGTAGGCGACCTCGTCCAGATCCTTCAGTTTCTCCATGACGACCTCGCCGATGAAGGAGCTGCTGATCTCCTTTTCCATCATGTTGTTGAGGCCTCTTTCCACCTCGGACACGACGGATTCCATCTGCTCCATGGTAACGGGGCGCTTTTCGCAGGCTCTCACGATGCCGTTCAGCACCTTGTTGCGGTCGAAGGATTCGCGGCTGCCGTCTCTCTTGACGACCATGAAGAATACTTCTTCCACCTTTTCGTACGTCGTAAAGCGCTTGCCGCACTTCTCGCATTCTCTGCGCCGGCGGATGGCGTGGCCCTCTTCTGTGGGTCTTGAGTCGATGACCTTCGTATCCGGGGCTTCACAAAACGGACATTTCATAGGAATTCTCCCGACAATTCAATCTGTCCACAAGAGTTCTATCATTACGGTTCCATTGTACGCTATATCTTGTGGTTTGTAAAGAATTGCACGCCGCAGAGGCAGTTGTGCTATAATAATTAAGTTGTATACAATTTCTTTGACGGAGAAACAGAATTGGCCTCTCAGAACCAGACAAAAAAAGGAGACTTTTCCCAGGGAAGCATTCCGAAGACCGTCCTGCGCATGGGCATTCCCATCGCGCTGGCGGAGATCGTGCACGTTTTATATAACGTGGTGGACCGGATCTTCATCGGCCACATTCCCGGGGTAGGCACGGCGGCGCTGTCCGGCGTGGGCATTGCCTTTCCGCTCATCTCCCTGGTCACGGCCTTCGCCAACCTCTGCGGCACCGGCGGCAATCCCCTCTGTTCCATGGCCCGCGGAGAAGGCGATAACGAACGGGCCCGGCGCATTCTGGAGACCGCTTTTACGATGCTGCTTGCGTTCAGCGCTGTCCTTACCGTCGTCCTGTTTCTGTTCGCAAGGCCCTTCCTCGCCGCCATGGGCGGTGACGCCGAAACATTGCCTTACGCGGTGAGCTATTTCCGCATCTACGTGCTCGGCAGCGTGTTCGTGCTCATCAGTCTGGGGATGAACCCCTTCATCAACGGCATGGGTTTCCCGAAAGTCGGCATGGGCACCGTTCTCATCGGCGCGGCGCTGAATATCGTATTGGACGCCCTCCTGCTGTTCGTGTTCCATATGGGCGTCGAAGGCGCGGCCATCGCCACGGTCATCTCCCAGTTCGTGAGTTCTGTGTGGGTCATCCGCTTCCTCACCGGGAAAAAGACGCTGCTGCGCATCGCCCGCCTGCATCTCGACATGAAGGAGGTGCCCCGCATCCTCAAGCTCGGCGCCACGGGCTTTATGTTCAAGTTTTCCAACAGCATCGCCCAGACCGTCGTAAATCTTACGCTGAAGACCTTTGGCGGAGCCGCGAGCACGCTGTATATCGGCGCGTTCTCCATCATCAATTCCATGCGGGAAGTCATCAGCCAGCCCATCAGCGGCATCAACGGCGCGTCCGTCCCCGTCATGAGCTTCAACTACGGCGCCCGCAACTATGACCGTGTGCGCAAGTCCATCCGCTTTATGCTGGCAGCAGCTCTCGTCTACAACATCGCCGCCTGGCTGGTCGTATTCACCCATCCGGAACAGCTCATCCGCATGTTCACGGCGGACGACGTGCTGGTGAAGACCGCCATCCCTTGCCTGCACATCTATTACGCCGCCTATTTCATGATGAGTTTTCAGACCGGCGGACAGAACACGTTCGTGGCGCTCAACAAGCCCAAATACGCCGTATTCTTCTCCATGCTCCGCAAGCTGTTCCTGATCGTGCCGCTCACGATCGCGCTGCCCCGCATGGGTTTCGGCGTGATGGGCGTCTTCTACGCGGAGATGCTGTCGCAGATCATCGGCGCAAGCCTCTGCTCTCTGGTCATGTATTTGCGCATATACAAAAGACTGCCCAAGGAGAATGGGCAGCCTTCGATGCTGTAATTTCCGCTATATCCGCAATTCCGCCCTGCTGCCGCCGGCAGGGTCTTTTTTTACGACGATCTGGCGGTCGATCTGGCGGCGCAATTCCGCTACGTGGGAGATAATGCCCACCAGACGGTCGCCTTCCGTGAGCCGGCCGAGAGCCTTCATGGCCTGCTGCAGCGTATCCTCATCCAGCGAACCGAAGCCTTCGTCCACGAACATGCAGTCCAGTTTAACGCCTCCTGCGTTCGCCTGGATCTCTTCCGAAAGTCCCAGCGCAAGGGAAAGAGACGCCAGGAAGGATTCTCCGCCGGACAACGTTTTAACGCTGCGCAGACTGCCGCTTCCGTGATCGTTTACGTCCAGCTCCAGGCCGCTCTGGCTCCTCTGGTTGTCCGCCGTATCCCGGCGTTTCAGCTCGAACATGCCGGAAGACATTTCCATCAGATGCACGTTGGCCCGCCGCAGGATGCGGTCGAAGGTCGTCATCTGGATCCATACCTCCAGTTCCACCTTTTCCTTGCCCGAGAGCTGTCCGGATACGGTGCGCCGCAGCGCATCCATCCACTGCCACTTCTCGTCCAGCTTTTCCAGCAGGTCCGCGTGACCGCGGATCTGTTCTCCGATGCCCCGGTTCACCTGCAGGCGATGGTCCGTCCTGCGGATCTGTTCCAGGACGGTCTCGTATGTCTCTTCCGCCTGCTGTTTTTCCTGCAAAAGCGCATCTTCCTCGAGCTGCGGCTGGGCAGCCAGAATCTTTCCGAGGTTCTCCACGGCGCTCTGACGGGATGCAAGGGTCTTTTCCCAGGCCATCTTCGCCTCCGCAGCGGTCTTCACCGCATCCTTCGCTGCCTGGACCTTCTGCTGAAGTTTGCTGATCTGCTGCAGCGCGTCTTTTTTGCTGCCGTACGCCAGGCCCTTTGCCAGCGCATCGATCTGTTCCTGCAGACTTTCCGCCCTTGTCTTCGTCTCCCTTTCCTGCAGCCGCAGGGAAGCGATGCGTTCCTCCGCCTGTTTCAGCGCGGATTCTTTTATGGGCTTTTCCTCTTCCAATTCTGCTTTCCGCTGTACTCGGGATTCTTCCTTCGCCAGTTCCTCCTTCGCGGATGCACAGGACTGCCGGCATTCCCGCAGCTGTTCGGCGAGGACAGCATCCGCGTGAGTCAGGCCGCATCCGTCGAGCAACTGCGCTGCGTGTTTTGCCGCTGCTGCTTCGGCGGCTTCCAGGGCCGCCTTGGCCTCTGCCGCTGCTGCAGATGCCTCGCTGCAGCGTTTCTGGGCCTTCTGCGCCGCCTTTTCCGCCTTTTCCACCTGAGCTTCCGAAGGGGCGTCCTCCGCCTTTACCGCTTTATTGGGATGGGTCGTTGACCCGCACACGGGACAGGGTTTCCCCTCCTCCAGCGCCTCGGCCATGATGCCTGCCTGTTCCCGGTTAAAGCGGCTGCGGTAAGAGACCGCCAGGTCCGAGGTCTCCTTCATCTCCGTCTCGGCCGCCAGATACGCGTCCCTGGCATCTTCCAGGGCCTTTCCGAGGGGGTTCAGCGTCTTTAGTTCTTCCTGAAGCGAGTTCAGATCCGTTATCCGCTGTTTCAGCTGATCGATCCTGCCGGCGAGAACGGCCCGGTTTTCTCCGGCAGACGCCAGCTGCTGCAGTTCCTCCAGCAAAGCTACGGTTCCGTTTGCCAAAGCCGTTTTGCTTTCTTCTTCTCGGGTCAGCGACTCCCGCAGCTCCGCTGCGGTCTGTTCCAGTTCCGCGGCCTGGCCGTGCAGCGTCTCCAGTTTGTCGTAATCCGGCAGTTTTGCCGTAAGCAGGGAAGCTTCTTGTTCCCAGAGCTCCGCATCCTTTGCGTTTTCTTCCGCCTGCCGGACGGCCTGCTCCACCGCATTCTGCTTCTGCCGGTGCGTTTCCACCGCTGTTTCGGCAGTCTCCTTTTCCTGCTCCAGCGCCTTTCGCTGCCCGCATTTTTCCAGCAGAGCTGCGAGATCCTGCAGTGCGCCGGAAGCCTCCTTTTCCTGAAGTTTCAAGCCTTTCAGGGATTCCTCATCCTGTGCGCACAGCGTTCTGATCAACGTAAGTCTGTCTTTCGTTAAGCAGTCTCCGGATATCGCTTTCTGCACCGATTCATACAGCACGTCCTCTTCCTCGCAGAGGATGCCCTTCGCTGCGAGATCCACCCCCAGTTTGGCGTCTTCCCGTTCCTTATTCAGCGCAGACCAGTCCTGTTTTACCCGGTCCTGAAAGATCCGGTACAGATCGGTCTGAAACAGGCTGCGGAAGATCTGCTGCCGGCTGGAGGTATCCGCCAGCAAAAGCCGGAGAAAATCGCCCTGGGCGATCATGGCGATCTGGGAGAACTGGTCTTTCGTGACCCCAAGCAGATCTTCCACGGCCCGGGTCACCGCCGTGGTCCGGGTCTCAACGCGTCCGTCGGGATAGTGAAGTTCGGCTCCTGCGATCTCTTTCGTGTAGCCGTCTCCACGTTTTTTCAGCCGCAGATATTCCGGATTGCGCTTTACGGTATACACCTTGCCGGCGTTTTCAAACCGGAGTTCCACTTCGGTCGCCGCGTCCGGCGCTGCATACTTGGATCGCAGCATGGCAGGTTCCCGCGATCCGCCGCTGGCTTCTCCGAACAGAGCATAGCAGATGGCGTCGAATATCGTGGTCTTTCCTGCCCCAGTATCGCCGGTGATCAGATACAGACCGCTTTTGCCAAGTTTTTCGAGATCGAGTTCCGCAGTCCCGGCATAAGGGCCAAATCCGCTGATCTTCAACTGTAACGGTCTCATGCCAGTTCCTCCTTGATCTTCTCCAGCAGCGCCAGACTGTAATCCCGCTGCGCCTCGTTCAGCGGGGCGCCGTTCTGTTTTTCGTAAAACGCGTCCAATAGTTCGATCGCGCTCTTGTTCTCCCGGGCAGCGCCCTCCTCAAAAGTCGCTGACGTACGGGTACGGGTATTGTCGTAATCCAGTTTCATCAGGTTTGGATAGACGATGCGCAGTTTCTGCAAAGCATCCGGCACGTCCTCTTCGTCTGTCAAAATGACGTGCATATAATCGCTGCGGCCAGTAGTTTCCTGGTTGGCGCCGTAGACTACTTCGTCGTATGACCCTTTCACCTCCCGCAGATCGCGCAGAGGCACAAGGGGAACGGTGCGGACGTCCAGAGACCCCTTTTCTTCCAGGGTAACGACTGAGACGGATTTGATGTGGTCCTTTTCCGAAAACGAATATTTCAGCGGCGTTCCGCAGTAGCGGATGCGTTCGCTGCCCACGTTCTGCGGACCGTGCAGGTGACCAAGCGCAACGTAATCGAAGCCATCGAATACGCTGCCGTCCACATTATCTGTACCCCCTACGGAGACTTCTTCAGAGTCCGAACGGCCGGCGCCCGTCACGAATTGGTGGCAAAGAAGCACATTCCGCTGCGAGAAGTCTATGTCCGCCTGCGCAATGGCGGTGCGCACCGCATCAGTATAGGTCTCGACAGACGATGCTTCCGCTTCCTCAAGAAATGCCCGGACGTGGGCAGGCTTGACAAAAGGCAGCAGCCAGAAATGCACAGGACCGTACCGGTCTTCCAGGGTCACGCAGGAGACGGACCCATCGTAGACCGGCGAAATGTGCACGCCGCTGGCGGAAAGCAACCGTCCGCCGAACGCAAGGCGCTCCGCCGAATCGTGGTTGCCTGCGATCAGCAGGACCGGCAGATTCCGCTTAGCCAGCCGCCAGAGAAAGTCGTCCAGCAGCGTTACCGCTTCCGCAGAGGGAACGGATTTATCGTATACGTCGCCTGCAATTACGACCGCATCCGGGTGCTCTTCGTCGATGATCTGCAGGATCTTTTTCAAAATGTATGTCTGGTCTTCCAGCATGGAAAAGCCGTTTACACGCTTTCCCAGGTGAAGATCGGATAGATGAATGAATTTCATGGGGTGTCCTCCTGCCTCTATTTTACCAAAAAGTGCAGGCTGCTGCGGCACATTCTGAAGGAATCGTCTGTGTTTCCGGTTTCTGAAGTTGTGCCAAAGCAGCCTGCCCTTTTGGTAAAGAAAAAAGCCCGGCACATGGCCGGGCTGAAGGCGCAAAACTTTAGTTCAGTTTCTTGTTGTCCGCTTCGAAGCGCTTGATCTTCGCGGAAGTGTTCTTGACGAAGGGTTCGGTTCTGAGGACGACCTTCTTGATCTGCTTGAACAGAGGCTCGTTCTCGTTCAGCTTGTCCACTTCGCCCTGCAGCAGCGCCAGCACCTTGTCCGCGGGAGCATCCGCGCCGAGGACCGCTTCCACTTCTTCCTTCTCGGGAATAATGGTGGCGACGATGCGCACGTCGTGGCCCTGCTCGTCTTCGTCCGCCCAGACCATGGATTCGGACACGAACTTGCTGAGGGACAGCTTGTATTCCAGTTCCTCCGGATAGACGTTCTTGCCGTTGGAAGTAATGATGACGTTCTTCTTGCGGCCGGTGATGAAGATGAACCGGTTCTCGTCCATGTAGCCCAGGTCGCCGGTGTGATACCAGCCGTCCACCAGGACTTCCGCCGTCTGTTCAGGCATCTGATAGTAGCCCAGCATTACGTGGTCGCCCTTGATGCAGATCTCGCCGTTGCCGTCCTCGCCGGCATCGACGATCTTGGCGTCGAACATGGGCAGAACGCGGCCGGCTGCCGCGGGATTGGCCAGTTCTCTCTTGTCCGGGTTGAGCGCCGCGATCGGGGAGCACTCCGTCAGGCCGTAGCCCTGCACGGCGCGGAATCCCAGGTCGCAGAAGAAATCCGTAATGATCGGATCCATGGCGGCGCCGCCGGCGATGATCGTACGGAGCTGTCCGCCGAAAACGTCCAGGATCTGGCCCATAAATTTGGGGACCAGATCGAGACCGATCTTCTTCGTATACTTATTGATCTTCAGGACCTTGGCAACGGTCTTGTCCTTGCCCTGCTTCTTGATGTTCTTATTGATGGTCTTATACAGCGCCTCGAAAATGGCGGGAACGCCGAGGAACAGCGTGGGTTTGACTTCCTTCAGGTTCTTCTGGATGTACTTTAAACCTTCGCAGAACGCCATGCAGGCGCCCTTGTACATGGGTACGAGGAAGTCGCAGGTGCAGGCGTAGGTGTGGTGCAGCGGCAGCACGTTGAAGAAACGGTCTGTCGGCAGAACTTCCAGCAGGTTGGGTGCGCTCATCAGGTCGGCGCAGATGTTCTTATGGCTCAGCATAACGCCCTTGGAGAGGCCCGTCGTGCCGGAGGTGTACAGCAGGATGCCCATGGCTTCCTCGTCGATCTGGGCGTTGATATAGGAAGTCTCGCCCGCGGCGATAAGCTTCTTGCCCTCTTCGATGAGCGCTTCCAGAGACAGAACATCGCCCGCCTCTTCCGGCTTTGTGTACATGCCGACCACGTATTCCATGCTGCCTTCGTGGTTCTTCAGCATCTCTTCGAACATAGCCTGGTGCTTCTTCGTCGTAAAGACGCAGGCAACTTCCGCTGCGGTGGCGAGACCCTTCAGATCGCTGTCGGGAAGTTCCTTATCGAGGGGAACGACGACGCCTACGCCGCAAACGGCTGCCAGATAGGACAGACACCAGTAATAGCAGTTCTCGCCGCAGACAGCGATGCGCTTTCCCTTCAGGCCTTTTGCGATCAGAGCGGTTCCCAGGGCATTCATCTCTTCCAGAACTCTCGTGAAGGAGATGGATTCATATTCCTTCGTTCCGGGGAATTTCATCATAAAAGCCGTATTGTTGGGATACAGATCTGTGGTGGTCACCATCATATGCTTCAGATTTGCGATGGGACGGCTCTGCTTGTAGATAACGTATTTGCTCGGATCTGCGTTGATGGAATCGATAAAGTTCAGCGCCCAATCCAGGCCTTTCTGGGTATAGATCATTGAGTTACTCCTTTATTTTTTCATGAACCTATAATATCGGCATTGTACCATAAATATCAATATAGTATCGAATACTATATTACTTTGTATTTTTCGCCATGTCAACCTTTACTCAAAACTATCTTCATGCTATACTGAATTATCTCTTAGGAGGAACGTCATGGACCACAGACAGGCAGATAGTTTCCATATCCCCCGCTGGGAAGAGCTCCCCGCCGTAGACCTCTACATGGAGCAGGTCATCACCCTCATCCATTCCAATCTGGGGGCGTTCTTCGAACAGGTGGGCATCCAGCCCATCACGAAGAACATGATCAACAACTACGTCAAGGCGAAGATCGTCCAGGCGCCGGTCAACAAGCGCTATCCACGCATCGCCGTCGCCATGATCATCGTAGTTTACATCCTGAAAAGCTGCTACGAGACCGAGGACGTGGGCAAGCTCATCCGCATGGGCGTGGATCTGGAGGCGGGTGTGCCGCTCACCTACGACCGCTTCTGTGACGCCATCGAAAACGCGGTAAAAGCCGTCTTTTCCGGCGAGGTGCACATCAAGGATATGCAGATCCCCGGGCGGGAGCAGAAATATCTGATGGAAAACTTCGCCCTCTCCTTTGCCAGCAAATACTACGTGCAGATGAACTTCCTGAATCACAACGATTAGACAGCAGAAGGCCCCAAAAGGGGCCTTTTTTTGTTATAATAGAAGCGTTAGAGATTTGTTCAAAGGAGTATTTCATGCATTTACCCGCACTCATCACGGATCTGGCGGTCATCCTGCTCACGGCAGGCGTGGTCACGGTCCTCTTCAAAAAGATCAATCAGCCCCTCATTCTGGGCTACATCCTGTCCGGCTTTCTGATCGGCCCCTACCTGCCCTACTTCTTTACGGCGCAGGATACGGCTTCCATCGAGACCTGGAGCGAGATCGGCATCATCGTCCTGATGTTCTGCCTGGGTCTGGAATTCAGCTTTAAGAAGCTGATGAGCGTCGGGGCAGGGGCTGTCATCACGGCGACGACGGTGGTGGCGGGCATGCTGAGCGTTGGATATCTTACGGGACTTGCCCTTGGATGGGGCCACATGGATGCCATTTTCCTGGGCGGCATGCTTTCCATGAGCTCCACGACCATCATCATCAAAGCCTTTTCCGAATTGGGGGTGGAAAAGGAAGACTTTGCGCAATTGGTGTTCGGCATCCTCGTCGTAGAGGATATCGCGGGCATTTTTATGATGATCATCCTGTCCACCATTTCCGTCTCGAAGAACATCTCCGGCGGCGATCTGGCGCTGCAGCTGTTCCAGTTGGTGCTCTATCTCATCATCTGGCTGGTCCTGGGGATCTATTTTCTTCCTTCCATCATGCGGAAGGCCACGAAACTCATGACGGACGAGACGCTGCTGATCGTCTCTTTAGGCATCTGCTTCGGCATGGTGCTGCTGGCGGACAAACTGGGTTTTTCCTCCGCTCTCGGCGCATTCCTCGCAGGATCTCTTCTTGCGGGCACGATCCATGCGGAACGGGTGGAGCACATCACCTCCGGCATCAAGGACCTGTTCGGCACGGTCTTCTTTATCTCCGTGGGAATGATGATCGACCCGGCCATGATCGTCCGGTATAAGCTTCCCATCCTCATCATCAGTCTGGTGGTCGTTTTCGGGCAGTCGATCTGCTCTACCGTTGGCGTGCTGCTCTCGGGTCACGGGCTGAAATTCGCCGTCCACTGCGGCACGTCTTTGGCGCAGATCGGTGAATTCGCCTTCATCATCGCATCTTTGGGAGAATCTCTGGGGGTCATCGCCAACTATATCTATCCCATCATCGTATCCGTCTCCGTCCTCACGACCCTTACGACGCCCTACTGCATCAAAGGGGCGGACAAGGTCTACCACCTGCTGCAGCGCGTTCTGCCCGGCAAACTGGTCGCCCGCATCGACCGGGAAGAGACGGCGGAAAGCGTAGCAAAGGAAGGCAGCGAGTGGATGACCTATCTAAAACGGTATATCCGCATTACGACGGTCTACGGCATCCTGATGCTGGCCTGCACCGTCGTCGGCCATTATCTGCTCCTTCCCCTGCTCCTGCGTCTGCCGATCTCATCCAGAATGGCGCGCATCCTCTGCCTGATCCTCGTCTATCTGGCCATGGCCATGTTTATCCGTCCCTTTATGGACACCCATTCCTTCGCCTACACAAAGTTATGGGTGGAAGGCGGCATGACCCGGGCAGGCCTCACGGTGCTCACCGGCATCCGCATTCTGCTGCTGGTGCTGATCGCTTTTATCCCGCTGCGCAGAGTGGCCGGGGCATCGGGGCTGTTCCTGCTGCCGCTCGTAGCCGGCGGACTGCTTCTCCTCTCCCGTTCCGGCTGGCTGGCCAGTCTCTATCTGAATGCGGAAGCGCGCTTTATGGCCAATTTCAACGAAAGGAACCTGGAAGAAAACGATGCCCTAAGCATATCCGACATGCTGGATGAGCGCCTCCACGTGAGCCATTTTACGGTCTTTCCGGGATATCACATTTCGGGGAAGTCCCTGAAGGAACTCGGCTGGGGAAAACGTTACGACGTCAATATCATCAAGCTGGTCCGAGGCAGCGAGCATCTGAACATGCCGGACGGCGATGCGGTACTGCAGGACGGGGACGACATCTATGTGATCGGGGAGGCCGATAATATCGCAACGCTCTACAACCGTCTCGGAGGCTGGGAACAGCCTGCACAGCAGACCCTGCGGGAATACATGGAATCGGAAGAGACAGAGACTTCGGACCTCTACTCCTTCCCCATCCTCGTGGACAAGAACTCCGGACTGGCAGGAAAGACCATCCGGGACTGCGGCCTGCGCCGGGATTACGACTGCATGATCTTAGGCCTGCAGCGCAGCCGCCTGCCCATCCCCACGCCGGACGTCCACACCGTGATCGCGGCGGGAGACTCCATTTGGGTCCTGGGTACGCAGGCGATGGCAGACAAACTGATCGATGCGCAGATCGTAAGCCGCAAGACGGCGAAAGCGCATTAGCAGCATAAAAACAGGTACGATAAAAGGACCGGCGCGGGGCCGGTCCTTTTTGGTTGTCTGTAAAATGGATTACTTTCTGGTGTAGACCACGTCTGCACCGGTATCATCCTTGACGGTCAGCTTGTCGCCGTCGATGCCGAATGTCGTATCCCAGGGCATCATATTCTCGCCCTCATACTGGATGGACAGTTTGTCGGCCTTCACAGTATAGGTAAAAACGTCATCGTTGTCAGCATATTTGTAGCTGCCGGAACCGTCCGCCTTGAAGGTGTAGGTGAACACATAATCGGTGCCTTCCAGCGTCGTCTCCCATTCGCCGACAAGTGCTTCGTCGTACGCGTCGAGAATGTTGTGAACGAAGACAGCAGCCTGCGCGCGGGTCACGAGTTCTTCCGGACGGTAAGTTCCATCGGGGAAGCCGCCGACGATGTCGGCCTTGGCCAGCTTTTCGATCTCAGGAGCGAAAATGTGGCCGCTGATATCGCTCAGAGCGACTTCCTTCTTTTCCGTGTAAGATGCGTCTGCCAGAGTGTTCGCAAAGTAGAACGCCATCTGCGCTCTGGTCACGTTCGTGTTTTCCTCGCCTTCGAAGGGGCCGCCGGCGCCGAACGTTTCGGCGGGAACGATGCCTTCGGCAACGCAGTAATCTTCGAATACCTGATACCAGGCGTCGCCTTCCTTGCGGTTGGCCTGGAAGTCATAGTTGTCGCCCTTCTGCGTGCTGTGCAGGTTGGCTGCCATGACCATGATCTGTGCATGGGTCAGATAGCCGTTCGGTCTGAACGTGCCGTCGTGGAAGCCCGCAATGATGTCGCTTGCGAATGCGGACTGTACGTGATCCACGAACCAGTCTTTCGCGTTTACGTCGGAGAAGTAAGAGGCAACGTCCACTGCGGACTTATCATTGATGATGTTGATGCGGCCCTGAGGCTCTGCATATTCTTCGCCAACAGTGCCATCAAGGGTATCGACAATATAGCTGATCAGGACCTGGTTATCAACCATGATCTCATCGCGCAGGATATTGACTTTGTCCTTGCCGAACATGGTGTATCCATCGCCGGCCAGTTTCAGCATGTAGTTGTGAGACGCCAGCTTATAGGTCTTCGCAGGATCGATGGGTTCGCCGCCGACCATGACGTCAGAGACTCTTCTCTGGCCTTCGATCTTGACGAATTCGCCCTTGTCATTCTTGACGACGGAGGAAGGAATCGCGGTGTTGACCGTGCAGGTGAGGCCTGCGACCTGCAGGAAACCGCCGGTCTCGCCCGGAGTCTGGGAATAACCCATTTCGAGGGCATCCAGGATCTGCTGTCCGGTGACTTCCACCAGGCAGGCCATGTTGCCGAACGGATGGACCTTGATGATATCACCGTAAGTGATGTCTCCGAGGGGCAGATTATCACGGACACCGCCGCCGTTGACGAAAGCGACGTCTGCTTCCAGAATAGTTTTATAAGCATCTGCGCACAGGTCGCCCAGGTTGGTCTCCTTGGAGCGGACAGCTCTGGTACCATCCGCATTAAGGATCGTGAGGTTGACTTCCGTCTTAGCTACGACCTCATCCGTCAGCGCTTTAAATCTGGCAGTAACACTATCGATAAACGCTGCAGCATCTGCGTCAGCTTCGAGGCCTTCGGTCGGAACAAGTTCACCGGAAATGGTGCCGTCTTCCGCAATCACGAGTTTGCCAATGTTCACCAGTTTTGTACCGGTCTGCTGGATAACGACATCCTTGCCTTCTTTATTAGCGACGGTCATAGTGAAATCGTTATGGGAATGCCCGTCGATAAAGACATCGATACCGCTGGTGTTGGCAGCGACCTCGGTGGAGCACCAAGGGGAAGATTCTTTGTCAATGCCCAGATGGCCGAGCACGATAACATAATCCGCACCTTCAGCCCTGGCCGCGTCGACTGCCTTCTGAACGGCGTCATACAGATCCTGGCCGTTGTTGCCTTCGCAGAAACTGTAGATATACTTGCCGTTCTCATCCTGGAAATAAGCAGGAGTGGATTTATGGAACGTCTCCGGCGTATCCACACCGACAAACGCGATCTTCTTGCCCTTGGCTTCGAAGATCTTGTACGCGTCGAGCATGGGCTTTCCGGTCTTCAGGTCGATCAGGTTACAGCAGACGTACGGGAATTCTGCCACTTCGCCTGTGACCTTCTTGAACTGCTCCATACCATAGTCGAATTCGTGGTTGCCGGGAGCAACTACGTCATATTTGACATAGTTCATGATCTCGGTGATGTATTCACCCTTGGACAGAGCGCCGATCGGGCCGCCCTGAATGGCATCACCGGCGTCTACGACGAAATCTGCGCTCTTAGCCAGTTCAACGAGCTTAGCATAATTCTCATAATTGGTGCAGTGCACGTCGTTCGTGTGCAGGATCACGATGTCCCCTGATTCGGCAGGGTCATCCGCCGGGGCTGCGGTGGTCTCGGGCGCATCCGCAGGGGCAGCTGCGTCTTCGTCTGCAAAAGCAAAGCCGAAGGAGCCCAGGATCATGGCCAGCGCCAGCAGGACGGAGATGAATTTTCTTTGCTTCATGTTGTCCTCCTTAAGAAATAAAAGATGATTACTCTACCAGGTCTGCCAGGTAGTTCGCAACGGTCTGCGCAAGGAAGATGCGCTGATCGTTAAAGCCGTGGTCGGAGTTGATCAGGACGTACTCCTGTTTCTTGCTGCCGTCGCCCAGTTCCTTCGCCTTCTTGTACTGAGGCTCGCACATGGTGGCGGGAGGCGCCAGCGGATCGAGTGCGCCGCCGACGAACAGGAAATTGCGGTCCTTCAGGACGTCCACTGCGTTCATGAACAACAGGTCGTCCTTGGTCTCTTCCCCGTTCTTGAGGAAAAAGTCCATATAGGGTTCCGGCGTGCGCAGGATGCTTCCTTCTTCGAAGAGGGGGCCCAGTTCTGCCGGCGCATCGTGACCCTCGAAGAAGAACTGCGCTACGTCGAAGGGCGCCAGGAAAACGCCCGCCTTGACGTCATCTCTTCTCTTCAAGACGTTGATGGAGGTCATGCCGCCCATGGAGTGGCCTACGAAGAAGATGTTGTCGCGGCAGATGCTGTACTTCTCTGCAAATTCATCGCTCTTGCAGTAGTCCAGCAGCGCCATGGCGCATTCCACGAGACCGTCGAAGGTATAATAGCCTTCGCTGCCCCAGGCGCCGGGAGCAAAGGGATGGACCGTTACGAAGCCGGTGCGGCGCAGGGCGTGGTCCAGGTCCTGATTGTTGGTATATCCCGGGAAGCCGTGCAGCGTAATGGCCAGCGGATGCTTCTCGCCGGGGGTGTGAACCGGAACATAGATCTGACCGAGGATGCGGCTGCCCTTCCAGACGAAGTCCAGGGCGTCTACGGCGGAGCCTTCCTGGCCCGGCTGCATCACGCGGTCTTGGGTGACATATTCAGGATAGATCTTCATAGATTGCCTCCTTAAAATAAGACGACTGATAAGTTACGGAATGAAGACTTTCGTAGATACAATTATTATACAATAAAAAAGCGGACGCATTCCGAGGAATTTGTCCGCTGTCTGCATTTTTCTCTATAGGATCATTCCTACGATGATCTTCATGATGAGGGCACAAACCCAGGCTACTGCACACTGTCCGACGACAATGCCCAACGCCCACTTGTGGCCGAGCTCTCTCTTGATGGAGGAGATCGCCGCGACGCAGGGCGTGTAGAGCAGGCAGAACACCAGCAGCGCCGAAGCTGCGGGGGTCGCCAATGTGGACGCGATGGCCGTTCCCTCTCCGAAGAGGACGGTAAGCGTAGCAACGACGCTCTCTTTGGCCAGGAAACCGGTGATGAGAGCCGTCGCGTATTTCCAGCTGCCCAGACCCAGCGGGGCCAGGATGGGAGCCAATGCGCCACCGACGGCAGCCAGGATGCTGCTTTCCGCGTCGTCCACCATGTTGAGACCGAAATCGAAGTGCTGCAGGAACCAGATGACGATGCTGGCCAGGAAGATGATCGTAAACGCTCGCTGCAGGAAGTCCTTTGCCTTCTCCCACAGAAGCCGCAGCACATTTTTCGCGCCGGGCAGGCGGTAGTTCGGCAGTTCCATCACGAAGGGCACTGCTTCGCCGCGGAACATGGTGCGCCGCAATACGACGGCGGCTACGATCCCTACGAGCACGCCGAGGACATACATACCGACGATCACCTGCCAACGGTGAGCGGGGAAAAAGGCGGCAGCCAGAAAGCCGTAGATCGGCAGCTTCGCCGTGCAGCTCATGAAAGGCGTCAGCATGATGGTCATCTTGCGGTCACGCTCCGACGGCATGGTCCGGGAGGCCATGACGCCCGGCACCGTGCAGCCAAATCCGATCAGCAGCGGCACGATGGACCGGCCGGACAGGCCGATCTTGCGCAGAGGCTTGTCCATGACGAAGGCGATGCGGGCCATGTATCCCGAGTCCTCCAGCAGAGACAGGAAGAAGAACAGGATGATGATGATGGGGATAAAGCTGAGAACGCTTCCCACGCCGGCAAAAATGCCTTCGATCACCAGGCCGTGCAGCACGTCCGAGACGCCTGAGGCTGTCATCCACTGGTCGACAGAATCTGCTAATATGTTAATTCCCGCATCCAGCAGGTCCTGGAAATACGGACCGACGAGGAAAAACGTCAGGTAGAACACGATGCCCATGATCGCGATAAAACTAGGCACTGCCGACCATTTGCCGGTGAGGACGCGGTCGATGCGCTCGCTGCGCTCCCGCTCCCTGCTCTCCCGGGGCTTGACGACGCTCTGGGCCACCAGGTTCTGGATAAAGCCGAAGCGCATGTCCGCAATGGCAGCGGCCCGGTCCAGGCCCCTCTCCTCCTCCATCGTCAGGATGATATGCTCGATGGTCTCCTTCTCGTTCTGGGTCAGCCGGAGGCGGTCCATCAGGGCTGCGTCGCCCTCGATGATCTTCGTGGCGGCGAACCGGGCCGGAATGCCGGCGGCAGCCGCATGGTCCTGGATCAGATGGATGACGCCGTGGATCGCCCGGTGTACGGCGCCTCCGTTCTCGTCCTCGCTGCAGAAATCGTTTCTGGCAGGCGGTTCCTGGTACTTCGCCACGTGCATGGCGTGGTCCACCAGTTCCTGGATGCCCTCTCCTTTTGCAGCGGAGATCGGCACGACGGGGATGCCCAGCAGCGACTCCATCTTGTTGATATTGACGGAGCCGCCGTTCCCCCGCATCTCGTCCATCATGTTGAGAGCCAGCACCATGGGAACATTGAGTTCCATCAGCTGCATCGTCAGATACAAGCCCCGCTCGATGCTGGTGGCATCCAGGATGTTGATGACGCCCTTGGGCTTTTCCTCCAGAATGAACTCCCGGGAGACGATCTCCTCGTTGGTGTAAGGCGACAGCGAATAGATGCCCGGCAGGTCCGTGATGAGGGTCTGGGGATGGCCTTTGATGACGCCGTCCTTGCGGTCCACGGTGACCCCGGGGAAGTTGCCCACGTGCTGATTGGCTCCGGTGAGCTGGTTGAACAGCGTGGTCTTGCCGCTGTTCTGGTTGCCCGCCAGGGCAAACGTAAGGGTCTGGGAATCCGGCAGCGGACGTTCCGTCTTTCTTTCGTGGGTCTTGCCGTATTCACCCAGGCCCGGGTGTTCAATGTCCTTATAGACGCCGCAGGAAGTCTTCCAGACCGGCGCTTCTGCCGCTTCGATCTCGATCTGTTCCGCGTCGGCCAGGCGCAGCGTCAGCTCATAGCCGTGCAGGCGCAGTTCCATGGGATCGCCCATGGGCGCCAGTTTTATCATTTCCAGGACGGTGCCCGGGGTCACGCCCATATCGAGGAAGTGCTGGCGCAGGGCGCCCTCTCCTCCGACTTTCGTGACCCGGCCGAATTCTCCCGGTTTTAATTCATTCAGACGAATGGAATTGTTCATGGGAATCTGTTCCAACCTTTCCGTAAAGTTAGCATTTGCGAGCATGATTATAAATTAGCAAGAGCTAACTTGTCAATATCGCAATAAAAAAGTTACTGCAGGAGAATACCGCCGACAGTAACTTTACGGAATTTACATATAACAGTTAAATTTAAAGCGGCAGCTCCGCCAGGAACATGCCTAAGGCAAGCATATCCGCGGCGCCGCCCGGCGACAGATTGCGGGCGATGCACTCTTCGTCCATGCGGCGCAGGGCTTCCACCCGCTGGGGGGCATCCAGCGCGCAGATCTTCGCCGCCTCCGCCTTCACCCAGTTGAGCCCCTTTACCCCGCCGCGGTACAGCACGTTGCTGTCCGTCAGCTGGGCCATGACCCGGCACAGCGCCAGCAGAGGATCTTTCGTTTCGCAGATGGTCTGGGCAGCCAGAAGAGCCATAGGAAACCCTTTGCAGGCCTCCGCCAACGCCCCTTCCTTGCCGAAGCCCGCATAGACCGCGCGCACGGCATCGCCGTGGGTGGGCGGCGCGGGAACGGCCATCGCGACTTTTTCCGCAGCCAGGTCCTTCACCTTTTCCACAGGGTCACCGCCCCGCATCAGGCAGTCCGCCGCGGCAGCCAGATACAGCGAGAATGCGAAGATCGCCCCCTTGTGGGCGTTGACTCCCTTCGTCGCAGCGTACATGGCTTTTTCGGCGTTTTTACCGATTTTTATAAGCGTTTGGATATCCAACCCATAAGCCGCGGAAAAACCCGCCATTTGGGCGAAAAACGGCCTTATCGCGGATGCTGAAGTCAGGAGTAGATCCAGGTCCATATCCTTATGAGCTCCGTTGTTCGCGGCGTCCACCAGACCGGGCTTGGGCGTAAGAGCTGCTTCCTTTACCAGGGCCGATGCAGCGGCTGTCCCAAGGCTGTCTCCCAGGTACTGGGCGAGAAGTTCGTCCGTCGCCTTTTTGATCTGGTCCAGGCCGTGCGCCCGGCTCCGGGCGCAGTCCGCCGCGGGTCCGCCGCAGACGATGCACCGCCGCGGGGTTGGGCGGCTCAGTTTTTCCCCGTCTGTGCCGATGACATCGATGTCGAACAGCCGGCCCCAGGGGGCGTCCTCCTCGATCGCAACGCCGATATCCTTCAGTTTCTGCGGATCTTCGCAATCGAAGACCAGCAGGCTCTCCGGACCGGTAAACGCGTCGATCCGCTCCGCGAAGAGCAGCGTCAGCTCTTCCTTCTCTGCTGCCTGCCGGAATTCCGACTCTCCGTCCTTTTGCAGCATGGAAATGGCGGGCGTATTTTTTACGTCCCCGGCGATGTTCATGCTGAGGGAGACCACGGGCCTCTTATATTGTTCTATGAGTTTTCTCTGCTTTGCCGCCCGGGTCTCCCGGCAGGAAAGCATATCCGAAAGCTCAACTTTTCTGATCTCTATCATAAATGATTCCCAAATTTATCGTAAATGTTTCTAGAAAGTGCTTGTTTCCACTGAATCAATTCTACTAAAAAAAGCCCCGTGGCGCAACGCAATTACGCCGCACTCGAGGCCATTTATGAGTCTTAACAGACGTTTGTGTCTATTCTTTGTGTATCAACGAGGCATCATCCGATGTGTCGTTCAGCAGGTCTTCCAGGATGCTGACGGCATAGCCCATCACCTGCTCGCAGGCGTCGTAGCGCTTTTCGTCGTAGATCTCCTTGCGCTCCTGTTCCACGGCGTAGTTGCCCTTCAGGATCTCCTTGCAAGTAAGCGCCCCTACGCCCTCCAGGAAGCGCCGGTCGAATTCCGCCTGCTTTTTCTTCAGGATCTGGTAGTTCGGGAACTCTTCGGCGTTGCGGTAGCCGTATTTTAAGCCGAGGGCCATCAGACTGCCGGTGACCGCTCCGCAGCGCTCGCCGTGCTGCATGCCCCAGCCGAAGCCGCTGGCCGTCAAAAGCGCCTGCTCCTCATTGAAGCCCAGCATCTTCGCGCCGTGCACAAAGGCGCACTGGGAGCACATCAGCTCGTTCGCGAAGGCGTTCGCCCCCTCTTCCACCAGTTTAGGATCTACTTTATCTAAAATTTCTGCATTTCTTCCCGGGATCTTGTAATCGGTCGCCATGTTGCCCTTGCCTTTCTAAAGTGCATTTTTTTAGATTATACCATAAAAGAGGACCCTCTTTGCACTGTTGGGGACGGCGGTGTGCTGAGCCCGCCGAAAAGTTCTCTTTTAGTTCATTTCGTCCGGCTGCCCGGCGAGCTCCGCCCAGGCATCCTGCGCGCCTTTCAGCACAAAGCTGAAGTATGATGCGATCTGCAGGATATCTTTATCTGTCAATTCGATCGTCTCCCCTTCCCAGGGCTCCCCGGATCTGCTTACGACGCGGTCGCCTGCTAAATCCACCAGCCAGCTGATCGTTGGTCCGGTTATGGCGCCGGCGGGCTCGCTGCTCTTGGTAAAAATGAAGGACAGCATCGTGTATTGGGAAAAGCTGTAGGGGCCGGGCTCCCACCGGGCAGATCCTTCGACGGTGACCCCTTCAAAATACGGATGTGCAAACCGCGGGCTCACAAAGTGCAGCCATCCGCCGCCGATCCGATCCTCATCAGGCGTCCACTCCACGTATTCCGCGTCCAGACCCGTGGCCATCAGACCCTGCGTGCTCCGCTCGAAACCCATATTCGCAATGCCGGGATACATTTCGTACACCGATTCCGAGATCCAATCGCCGGCCATGCTGCGAACCAGATAATCAGCCGCATCCACAGGAACGCCGTCTCTGCGGATCTCAAAGTGGCAGTGCGGACCGGTTGCCATGCCGGTCGCGCCGACTTTTGCGATCGTCTGTCCCTGCAGAACTTCTTCTCCTTCGCTCACGAACAGCTCGCTGCAATGGGCGTAGAGCGTTTCATAGCCGTTTCCGTGATCGATCGTCACCGTAAGCCCATGCGCCGAATCCAGCCAATCTGCGAAAAGGACCTTGCCCGCAGCGGATGCCAGCACTGGACTGCCCTTATCTGCTGACAGATCCAGCCCCGTATGCATCCCGGACGCATCCGACACAAAGCGGGCAGTGATCGTAAACTCTTTCAGCGGCCATACGAAATCAGGCGCATCGGCAGGAAGACCGGTATCGCCGGCCAGATCTTCCGAGTCCGCTTTATCCTCGTAACATCCTTCTCTGGCAGGACCTTGCTGGTTTTCCAGCACGTCCAGGACGCGCTCCTGAAGCTCCGCAATTTCCGTGTAGTCGTAGGCGCCCCAATTGCCTCCCGCAGCGTTTTCAAGAAGGTGCGCGAGCACTCTGGCTGCCAGATCCGCATCCTGCTCATAGGCTTGCGGCAGCTTTAGCCCCATCTGCTCCAGCGCATCGCGCTGTTCCTGATCCTCCAGTTTCAGCAGCGTTTTCGCAACTGCCGAGATCTTCTCCCAGTCCCGCTGCTGCGGATCCAGGAAGACCGGCGCATTGCCGGATCCGGCCGGACAGACGGCGGAGACGGTCACCGTCTTAAAAGTCTTGCCGCCGATATCGCCGCCGGCGGAAAGCTCGTAGGTCTCTCCCGGGGTCACGCGGGCGGTGCCCTCCAGCAGCAGATAGCCTTCGCCGTCCGCCTCCCAGGACTTGATGAGCTTTCCTTCGCACCGCAGTTCCAAAACAGCCTTCAGCGGATCGCCGGAAGCGGACAGGCTGAACCGGCACAGCGCCGTCCTGCCGTCGAAGGACAGCACCGGTTTTGCGGCAGCCCCCGCTACCGCCGCATAGACCGCTGCCGTGCAGACGGCCAGGACTGCGATGATAAGTATAATCGTTCTTTTCATGATCTTTCTCCCTTTATTCCCCTTCCGGGCCCCCTTCACGAACGCTCTCCGCCGCGCGCAGCACCGTCTGCGCATCCAGATCCGAGCTGATGGTAAAGACGACTCCTTTCGTTTCGTCCGCCCAGATCAGGTTGACCCGTCCATCCTCCGCATATAGCCGGCCGGCGAGACCGCCGATCTCCGCCGGAACGCCTTGCGATGCGCCGAAGACCTGGTAAGCACCGCTTCCTTCGCCAAGGAAATACTCGAAGACCAGCAGATGACCGCCGCCTTCGAAGACCGTGCTGCCAAAGTCCTCGCTTTCTGTCTGCTGCGTTATCGTCATACCTTCCGGGATCCATCCAAGTCCGTACCGTCCGGAAGCTTTTCCGGCATCCGATTCGAACCAGTAAGCCGTGCTGCCAGGAACGGTCGCCGTCCACCAGGTGAGGAACGCTTCCCTGGCATTGGCGTTGGTCGTGATGACCGCAGAAAACGTAAACAGCAGCGCCAGCGCGATGCCCGCTGCCGTATGAAGGATCTTTGCCCGCAGCAGCTTTCTGCGGTAGGCGCTGTGCATCCGCCGCACCCCCGCAGCAAACTCTTCGGAAACGCTTGCAGCAGGCAGAATGTCCGGCAGATCCGTTGCGGCTGCAGCCGCAGCTTCGCAGGCCAGTGCCAGATCGGAGAACGTATAGAGTTTTCCTGCGGCAGTCAGTTCGACCGCCGTTTCCTTTTTGCTCATCGGTCCGCCTCCAAGATCCCCTTCAATTCCGCTTTCGCCCGCTCCAGTCTTTTCCGTGCCGCGTCTCGTCCGACTCCCAACAGATCTGCGATCTCCGCCGTTGAGTAGCCGTGGTAATACCGCAGGATCAGAAATTCCCGGCCGGTCTCGCTCATGGACAGGATGGCATCCGTCAGACTGTTTTCCATGGATCCCTGCACAGGATCCGTCCCTGACTCAGCCTGCTCTGCGATCGCTTCCCAATCTTCCTCCACTGTGCCGCCCTTCCGGCGCAGCAGGTCTATGCATTTATGCTTTACGATCAGGCAGACCAGATTTTTCGTTTTGGCGCTCTGCGGGTCATCGATCTTATCCAGAACCCCCAAAAGTACGTGCAGCGCCCCATCCACCGCGATCTCCTTATCCGCATCGCTGCCCAGGTAGCGGCCTGCCACGTAGAACATCAGGTCCCGGTAGGACTCGTAAAGCGTTATGAACTTGTCCTTTTCCGCCTGCGTATCCAGGAGCGACAGATAGAGCTGCAGCATGGGGCTATCGTTTCCCTTTCACCCATATATACGCATTCCCATGCCGGAATGCGACATGGGAATGAAAATTATTCTTCCAGATCGATAAAGAAATTGCTCACCAGGCCTTCTTTGTTCACCACGTAGCTGCCGGAGAAAGTCTTGTAAACGGCGGGCTCTTCCGTACTTTGCAGATCGACCCAGTAGTTGTAGCTGCCGGGTACGGACTTTTCGTCCATGCGGATGATGACGATCTGCCAGTTTTGCGCTTCCGCCATGCAGGAGAGCTCCATGCGGGACAGGTAGCGGCCCAGTTCGATCCGTTTGAGGATCTCTGCCGTTACATAAGGCGCCAGGCCTTCGTGGTAGGATTCGATCGCTTCCGCCATTGCCCCGGAATAAGAAGAAAGCAGCGCCGACTCCCAGATGCTCCAGCGGCCGTCCCGTTTCACGGAGAAGAACTCCTGCAGGAACGCAAGTCCCGGGTATCCCCCCTCCGGATCGAGATAGGAGTCGCAGAGATCGCATAGACCCTGATGATCCGCTTCGCCCAGCTTGTAGATGGCCGTTTTCCCATCATCCAGCCCGACGGTCAGATCGTTGTTTTTGCCTACCACGGCGAATCCGCTTTCGCCGATATAATTCGGTTCATCCAGTTCCGTGGTCTCAAAGCGGATCAGATAATTCGCATTCTCGTATTCCGGGCTAACTTCCGCCTCCGTCCCCGAGTACCGGCCGTGCAAAGATGCGAGCTGCTCCATCACCTCCGCGCTTCGTTCTTCTGTCAGCGTGACCCCTACAGCAGGCGGTCTGCCTGCATCGTAGTTGATGATGGTAACATGTTTCGGATCGCTCTTATGGGTCCAGACCGCCTTGTCCAGACGGCGCGGGAGAAAACGAGTCCCAAACAAAAGCAGAACAAAAACAGCACCCGCAGCGATCAGTTGTTTCGTCCTTGGTTTCATCTGCCAAGCCTCGCTTTCCGAAAGATCCATCCCAGTCCCAGAGAGACGGCGATCAGGCCGCTCAGGCCCGAATCCCCCAGTGTGCCGCCGCCGGAGAACACCATCTGTCCCCAGGCCCCGAACACTGCAATGGCAAGCAGGATGTTTAACGCCTTTCTGATCTTGTCGTTTTTCATCGTTTTCCTTCCAAGTTCTCGTTATCTGCAGTTTAGCAAAGAGACGGGAAATGTCAACTGCACCAAAAAAGAGGATGCCCTCGCAGGCACCCTCTTTTTTCTTTGCTCTTTCAGCCTTAGTCCTCGTCGATCTGTCTTACGACGTCGATGACGGTGTTGTCGCGGTACATGACGACGGCTACGATCTTATCCTTGAACTTGATGGGATCGGGCTTGCCGACGATGTGCTCTGCGCGCTCCGCCAGGCTCTCGATGGAGACCACGGGAATGCCGGCAGCGACGAGCTTTTCGGCAACCTCCGGTCTGTTCGGGTTCACAGCCACGCCCTGGTCCGTAATGACCACGTCCACGACGCTGCCCGGGGTCACGACGGTGTTGACCTTGGGAACCACGCAGGGAATGCGGCCTCTCGTGAGCGGGCAGACGATGACGGACAGAGCCGCACCCTCTGCGGTGTCGGGATGGCCGCCGATGGCGCCGCGGATGACCCCGTCAGAACCGGTAAGGACGTTGACGTTGAAGTCCGTATCCACTTCAAGAGCGGACAGGATGACGAAGTCCAGCTGGTTGACGGCCGCTTCCCTTCTGTAGGAAGCGTAGGTCGGCGCATCGATCTGCTGATGGAAGTGGTTGTGCTTTAAGGACTTGGCAGCGTCCAGGTCGAAGGACTGCACGTCCAGAACCTTCTCGATGAGGCCCTCCTCGTGCATGGCCGTGATCTGGCCGGTGATGCCGCCCAGCGCGAACCGGCACTTGATGCCTTCGTCGATCATCATCTGGCGCAGGTATCTGGCCGTGGCCAGGGAAGCGCCGCCGGAACCCATCTGCATGGAGAATCCGTCGTAGACGTAGCCGGCAGCCTTGACAACTTCCGCCGCAGTCTTTGCGATGATGAGCTCCTTCGGGTTCTTCGTGTAGCGGGTGGCGCCGCTCATGATGCCCTTGGGATCGCCGATGTCGTCCACGACCACCACGTAATCCACGTCGGATTCGGGGATGGCGCAAGGCGTGTTCGGGAACTTCACCAGGTTGTTCGTGATGATGATGGTGGTATCCGCCATGTGGGCGTCCGGACGGGCGTAGCCCATGGAGCCGCACATGATGGAATCCTCGTCATCTCTGCTGTAGCCGTTGGCATTGCCGAAGGGGTCGCAGGACGGAGCGCCCAGGAACGCCACGTTGATGTGGAGCTCGCCGGAGGTGACCGCCTCGCCTCTTCCGCCGTGGGAGCGGAACACCACAGGGAAGTCCATCAGGCCGCGGGAAACGGCCTCTGCCAGTTCGCCCCGCATGCCGGAGGTCTCGATGTGGGTGATGACGCCGGCCTTGATGTGTTCGATCAGGGGGGCGTGGACCGCAGCCAGGGAGCTGGATGCCAGGGTCAGGTTCTTAAAGCCCATCTCCGCCAGTTTGTCGACGACCTGGTTGATGATGTGGTCGCCGTTGCGGAAATGATGGTGGAAGCTGATGGTGTCGCCGTCCTTTAAGCCGGAGAGCTTAATGGCTTCCTCCAGGCTGTCGACGACCTTGTTCTTATGCTCGAACTTCTCGGCGAAGGTGGCGGTGTTGCGTGCCTTTGCCGCCTTGAATTCTCCGTTGCAGGCGATCTCTGCGATGTGAGGGATCTGTGCAAAATCAAAACTCTTTTCTGCCATCTTAAATCTCCTCCACTTCTCTGACGCCTGCCAGCTCGTTGAGCTCCAGCAGTCTCTGCGCGCGGATGACGACGGGCTTGTCGATCATCTTGCCGTTGAGGGCAACGACGCCGGAACCCTTGGCCATCGCTTCTTCGTAGGCACCCATGACCGCCTGGGCCTTCTTCAGGTCCTTTTCGCTGGGCATGAAAACCTTGTGCAGCGGCTCGATCTGGCGCGGGTTGATGACGGACTTGCCATCGAAGCCCAGCTTCTTGATGAGGGTCGCTTCCGCGATGAAGCCCTCTTCGTTGTTGACGTCGGAGTAGACCGTATCCAGCGCGTCGATGCCGGCGGATCTGGCTGCGTTCAGGATCATGCAGCGGGCGAACAGCAGCTCGATGCCGTCGCTTCTCGTGGTCTTCAGGTCCGTTACGTAGTCTTCCGCGCCCAGGGCGATACCGATCAGACGGTCGGACGCGTGGGCGATCTCTCTGGCGTTCAGCACGCCGTTGGCGCTCTCGATGGCAGCCATCATCAGGGTGGTGCCTACGGGAATGCCGGCCTGCTCTTCGATGCGGGCGATCTCCTTTTCGCAGTCGATCACGTCCTGGGCGGAGTCGGTCTTCGGCAGTCTTACCACGTGGACGCCGGCTCTTACGATGGCTTCCAGGTCCTTTACGCCCAGGCCGGAATTCAGGTCGTTAATGCGGACGACCAGCTCCTTCTTGCCGTACTTCAGGTCGTGCAGCGCCTGGTAGACCAGGAATCTGGCCGCATCCTTCTCCATGATGGAGACGGAGTCTTCCAGGTCGAACATCACGGAGTCGGAGCCGTAGATGTGGCAGTCGCGGATCATGCCGGGGTTGTTGCCGGGCACGAACATCATGGATCTTCTGAGGCGTTTCTTTTCTCTCATGTTATTTCGCCTCCCATACGTACTCTTCGCTGTCCGCTGCACGGAACGCCGCGCAGTTGACTCTTGCCTTGATGGTGCAGTCCAGGGCGCCCTTGTCTGCTGCGGTCACCATTGCGTTCTCCACGCCCAGGCCCTTCAGGGTCTCCCGGATGACCGCCTCGATCTGCCGGCCGAACTGCTGCATCACGGAGCTGGTGAGTTCCAGCTGGATGCCGCCCTCTTCTTTCGGTTCGATGGTGACCATGATGTCCGAAGACTCCATGGTGCCGGCCATCGCTTTATGAATCAATTTCATGAAACTTCTCCTTATGCGAGTCTCTTTTCGAGATTCTTTCTGATCTCTGCGATGAACTTGTCGGTGGTAACGGCCTTGGCGTCGATGCCTTCTGCCAGACCCACCAGGTCCTTCGTCATGATGCCGCTGTACAGGGTGTCGAAGCAGGCGCCTTCCAGCTGATCCGCGAAGTTCTGCAGATCGGCCAGGCCGTCCATCTCGCCGCGCTTACGCAGTGCGCCGCTCCAGGCGAAGATCGTCGCCATGGGGTTGGTGGAGGTCATCTCGCCAGTCTCCTTGTACTTGTAGTAGTGGCGGGTGACGGTGCCGTGGGCCGCTTCGTACTCGAACTTGCCGTCCGGGCTGCACAGCACGGAGGTCATCATGGCCAGAGAACCGAAGGCGGTGGAGACCATGTCGCTCATGACGTCGCCGTCGTAGTTCTTGCAAGCCCAGATGTAGCCGCCTTCGCTGCGGATGACCCGTGCAATGGCGTCGTCGATCAGGGTGTAGAAGTATTCCAGACCCAGCTTTTCGAACTCTTCCTTGTAGTGCTCTTCGTAGACCTGCTGGAAGATCGCCTTGAACTGGCCGTCGTACTTCTTGCAGATGGTGTCCTTGGTGGAGAACCACAGGCTCTGCTTGGTGTTGATGGCATACTTGAAGCAGCTGTGGGCGAAGGATTCGATGGAGGAATCCTTGTTGTACAGACCCTGCAGCACGCCCGGGCACTCGAAGTCGTAAACGACGGATTCCCATTCCTCGCCGGATTCGCCCTTGAAGGAGATCTTAGCCTGGCCCTTTTCAGGAACTCTGTAGTCTACCGCCTTATAGATGTCGCCGTAGGCATGACGTGCGATGGTGATGGGCTTTTTCCAGTTCTTGACGACCGGCTTGATGAAGTCTACCAGGATGGGAGCGCGGAACACGGTGCCGTCCATGATGGCACGGATGGTGCCGTTGGGGCTCTTCCACATCTCGGTGAGGTTGTATTCGGTCATTCTCTGGGCGTTGGGGGTGATGGTGGCGCACTTGACGCCGACGCCGTACTTTCTGCAGGCGTTGGCTGCATCCTTGGTGATCTGATCCTTCGTCTTGTCTCTTTCCATCAGGCCCAGATCGTAGTATTCGGTCTTCAGGTCCACGAAGGGTTCGAGCAGTTCGTCCTTGATCATCTTCCAGATGATCCGGGTCATTTCGTCGCCGTCCATTTCGACCAGCGGAGTCGTCATTTTGATCTTTTCCATTGGGATATTACCTCCTCGCTCAGAAAATTACTTCAGCTTGGCTGCGTAGAAGTTCATGAGGCAGCCTTCCAGGATGATGGTCTTTTCGTCTTCGGTGAGACCCTTGATGTGGAGCATGATGTCCTTGACGCCGTCCTTGCAGATGACCTTGGCGGGAATGTCCTCGATGCCTTCGGCCACAGCCTTGCGGATGCCGGGTACGAATACGTAGTCGTCTTCTTCGTAATCGAACTTGGTCTCCGGATCGATGGTGAACGGCAGGATGCCCCAGTTGATGCAGTTGCTGCGGTAGCGCTTGGTGGCGAACTCGTAGCAGATGTTGGCGAAGCCGCCCAGCACCTTCTGGCAGGACGCAGCCTGTTCTCTGGCGGAACCGTCGCCGGGCTTGTTGGCGAAGACGCAGGAGCCGAACTGGGTGTTCTTCAGCAGCTCGTCGGCGTCACCGACCTTGGCCAGCGCTTCCTTGAGAGCCGTTACGTCGCCGCCCTCTCTTCTCGCCTTCTCCTGAGCCGCGATGGCCTTGGACTTGCCGACGTATTCGGGGCAGCGTCTGGACAGCGCGTATTCGGAGAGCTTGAGCGGGTTGGACCGCAGGGAGCTCGTTTCGCCGGAGGGGATGAGTTCGTCCGTGGTGGTCACAGGATCGTGGATGACCGCCGCCAGCTTGAGCATGATGTTGTCGGTGAGCGCATACATCTTCGGCCAGTCGGTGATGTTCGGTCCGAGGATGAGTTCCACGGAGGGATCGGCCTTGCCGAAGCCGTAGTACAGTCTCTTGTTGTAGACTTCCTTGTCGAAGTGATATTCGTGGGGTGTGTATTCGTAGTCGATGTCCGTCGCAGCGGTGATGCGTCCGCCGTTGGCTGCGGTGGCAGCGATGGAGCGGGCATCCATCAGAGCGACGCCGGAGATCTGGCCTTCACCGGGCTTGGAACCTTCTCTGTTGGGGAAGTTTCTCGTGGTGTGGCGCAGGGACAGACCGTTGTTGGCGGGTACGTCGCCGGCACCGAAGCACGGTCCGCAGAAGGACGGCTTGATGACGACGCCTGCTTCCATCAGGGTCTGGGTGGCGCCGATCTTCGTGAGTTCCAGGGATACGGGAACGCTGGTGGGATAGACGCTCATGGAGAAGTAGCTGTTGCCGGTGCTCTTGTCCTTCAGGATGCAGCTTGCCTCGTCGATGGAGTCGAACATGCCGCCAGAGCAGCCGGCGATGATGCCCTGCTCGGCATAGACGCCGTCCTCGTGGACCTTGGACTGCAGATCCATGTGAGCCTTCGGGAACTTCTTGGCAGCTTCCGCCTCGACGCCGGCCAGGATCTCCTTGGCGTTGGCCTGGAATTCGTGGATGGTGTAGGCGTTGGAGGGATGGAACGGCAGCGCGATCATGGATTCCTGCTTGTCGAGATCGATGGTGATCATGGAATCGTAGTACGCGCCGTTGCCTGCCTGCAGCTTCTTGTAATCGTCTGGTCTCTGGTGCGCCTTGAAGAAGCCTTCGGTGATCTCGTCGGTCTCCCAGATGGAGGAGACGCAAGTGGTCTCGGTGGTCATAACGTCGATGCCGTTGCGGAAATCGATGGGCAGGTACTTGAGGCCCGGGCCTGCGAATTCCAGCACCTTGTTCTTGACGAAACCGTTGGCAAAGGTGGCCTTTACCAGGGAGATGGCCACGTCGTGGGGGCCGATGCCCTTTCTGGGCTTACCGGTGAGATACACGAGAACGACTTCGGGATAGTTGAGGTCCCAGGTGTTCTTCAGAAGCTGTTTTACGAGCTCGGGGCCGCCTTCGCCGACAGCCATGGTGCCCAGAGCGCCGTAGCGGGTATGGGAGTCGGAGCCGAGGATCATGGCGCCGCACTTAGCCATTTCCTCTCTCGCATAGGAGTGAATGACCGACATATTGGCCGGAACATAAATACCGCCGTACTTCTTGGCCGCGGAAAGTCCGAACACGTGGTCGTCTTCGTTGATCGTTCCGCCTACTGCACAAAGGGAATTGTGGCAGTTGGTCATAGCGTACGGCATGGGGAATTCTTTCAGGCCGGAGCCTCTTGCTGTCTGGATGATCCCGACATAGGTAATGTCGTGGGAAACCATGGCATCGAAAGTGATCTGCAGTTTCTCCGGATCTTCCGATCTGTTGTGAGCCTGAAGAATACCGTAAGCGATGGTCTTCTTCTTGGCCTCTTCCTTCGGTTCTAAGCCCTGATCGCAAGGCTTGCCGTCTACGAGGAAGACGCCCTGTTCATGCAGCTGGATCATTTGTCTCTCCTTTTCTTTTTTACTATAGCGAAGGCATAAAAATGCCCGTAGTTCTGTGCTCTTACAGTATATCACTACGGGCAGAAATTGTATACGATTTGCGTGATTCCGTGCAATTTATTTACATGGATACAATTTACATTAAATGGGATATACAGTTTTACCGGAATTCATGCCGCGTTTTACAGCACTTCCACCAGTTCGATCTCGAAGTTGAGCTCTTTGCCCGCCATCTCGTGGTTGGCGTCCAGCGTAATGTTCTTGTCGTCTTTCGCGATGACTTCCACTTCGAACGGACGGCCGTCCATCGTCTGCAGGTAGGCCCGGTCGCCTACGTTCAGATCCTGGGAACCGGGCAGCTGCTGGATCTCCAGCGTAAACACGTTGTTGAGGTCGCGGACGCCGTAGGCTTCCTCGGGCATCAGATGCACCTTGCGGATCTCGCCCACTTTCATGTCCGCGACGGCCTTGTCGAATCCGGGGATCATCATCCCTGCGCCGCAGACGAATTCCAGAGGTTCGCCCCGGTCGTAGGAGGAATCGAACTGCGTGCCGTCGTTGAAGGTGCCGCGGTAATGAGTGCGGACCTTTTTTCCTACGTTCGGGCCTTCCATTCGGGGACCGTGGCATCCGCCGCAGCCGCCGTCGTGACCCCCGCAGTCGTGCTCACCGCAGCCGTGATCGCCGCACTCGTGGCCTTCGCCGTGATGATCGTGGTGACTGCAATTTGCACCCGTATTGATCAGCTCGCCGCGCAGATACGCCTGCACCACCGCATCCGCATCGCCGCTGGCACCTGCGCACAGTTCGATGCCCTGCTCCTGCAGAGCTGCCTGTGCACCGCCGCCGATGCCGCCGCAGATCAGGACGTCTGCCTTTGCGGCCTTCAGAAATCCTGCCAGCGCGCCGTGGCCGCTCCCGTTGGTGTTTACGATCTGCTCCGCGGCGACCTTGCCGTCCTCTATATCATACAACTTAAATTGCTCGGTATGTCCGAAATGCTGAAAAATCTCTCCGTTTTCATAACTGACTGCGATCCTCATCGTATCGTTTCCTTTCTCTCTGATGGGCTGGTCGATCTCTACCGGCGCATATTCACAGCGGCCGCCTGCGATCACCAGGCGTTTTCCGCGGACGATCGTATCCGCGATCTTCTTTCTGGCGCTGTCGTATATCGCCGTAACGGTGGTCCGCGCGACATTCATCTTGGCCGCGCAGGCCTCCTGCGTTAAACCTTCGTCATCCAGAAGGCGCAATGCTTCGTACTCATCCACCGTCATGCGCACGGTCTCGGCCTCGGTCACATCATCCGGAGAAAAGCTCCGGTAGACGGGCATCTGTTCGATTCTGCGGCAACGGGTCGGTCTTGGCATGGGCTCCCCTTTCTGACATATGTCAGTTATGATATTATACCCGTTTTTGACTTATATCAATAATCATTATAACAATCTAATAAAAAAGCGTGGTCCTACGTTTTCCGTACACCCAGCTACAAACCGCCAGGAGGCCACACTTCTTATCCACATATTACCATCAATTAGGACTATTGTCAAACCTCTTTTGCAATATCTCTGATAATATCGAAGTAATTATCCATATCCATTTCAGACTTATGCAAGCGCACTGTGCTGCATATGTTGTCAACAAATTGTAACCCGTGTTCGGTCTGAGAATCCGCAGGTCGAATGCTTAGAACCCTAGGATCATCTTTAAAGGCATCCATGATATCCTTTTCAAAATCAGCTTTCCCAAATCCATCAAAAACTATGTCACTCGTCTCTTTCAGATTCTCAATTATGTGCGAAAGATTTTGGATATATATCTTCTCTTTAGTCAATTGATCAATCCGTGGTGAAACTTTTTCATAGATAGAATATAGAATCAAAAAGCTTGCATTTCTAACAGTCATCAAAAGTGAAATTTTGATTTTTTTATAATCCCGATCTAGCAGAGTTGACTTGAACTCAGTAAACACTTTGGATTTATATTTGGGGGAAATGTTGAATCCGGATAAACTTTTCTTGAATGTTTTATATGCAAGTTCCATGGAAGCCTGGTTATCAACAATCAATCCAGCCACTATGAAATATTTTAAATTTTCTGTTTCATCGACAAAAAGAACCATATCAGCACTATACCATAAATTACTATTTATGTAAATGCGGTAAATTATAGTATTTGACACAATTCTTAATAATCTCTATACTCAGGTTACCATTTAGTGGGTTTCTCTTGACCCTAATCAAGACATTTATCAGTGAGTGTTTCGCTACTCTGAATGCGATCGTAACAGGACAGGTGCATAACCTGCCCTGTTTTAATATGTCTTGCAACTATTTACTTCTCCAACTCTCCCACCTTCTCCTGATACAGGCGCATGAGCCAGGCAACGCAGGCCGCCTCGTCGGTCTCCTTAATGGGCATGCCGTAGGCCTGCATGACGGCCCGGTCGTTGGCCTGGTGAGCCTTGCGCAGCTCGGGCGGCATGGTAAGCTCGTCGTAAAGATCCGCCAGCGAAGCCTCCGGATAGAGCGCTCTGGCATCCAGAATGGCCTGCGCCGTCTGCTCGATCTTTGCCTTCTGTTCCGGGGTAGGATCCGGCCAGGGGAAATTGTTGTAGACGATGTCTTTACTGTAACGGTAACGCATTTCCAGTCTTCCACAGACTGCACGCATCCATGACATGTGGACGTTAGATTCCAAAACACCAAAATGGTATAAATTAGCGTCGGGGATAATGATCACAAGGTTTGTAGGTATCGTATCAGAATTCAAAAATCCGATTGGAACATATCTGCGCTTTTCTGAGGAAACTGCAGGAACCACTATATACGTTTCCGGATTCTTGGTTTCTCTAAAAAGTGCTGGGCGCTCGGCGAGTTTTCTACGACCAGGATCAGGGGCATTCTCTCGGTCATGTTTACACAACTCCACTCGTTTCATAACCATGGGCATGCTTCGCAAAACTGATGGTGAGACACCTACAAGCCACAAACACCACCGCTTTTTGTTGTTGATAAACTCTGCGGACCCAATCAGTCTTTTTATATATTTTTTGGCGGATGGCTCTTGATTTATGAATGCTTCATATTCATTATCTTCAATTATCAAATGTCCACCATCAGCAGGCCGATTGCCTGTTGTCATTTCAGGGACATTGTCCAAAGGTGTTTTATTACTTTCAACAAAAACATTTGGGCCATCCACTAAGTAAGCATTAAGGTTTTGGACAGAAGATTTAAACTCACCATCATATAAACAAGGCTGAACTTCATTTTTTGCACAGCTAAAGCCTACAATCACACAATGTACATGAGCTAATATGCTTGCCTCGCTGTCCCAACGAAACGTCCGATATCCAAAATCAATATGGATCCCGAAGCGCTCGTAGAGAGGCTTCCAGATACTCGCGACCTGCTCTCCCTGCGTAATGGAATTTGTGGAAACTAACGCTGAACGGATCACCGTCCCTTGCATCAGCTCTGATGCCTTCCAATACCAACCGGCTACATAGTCGATCTTACCAGCTGTTTTATAAGGCTTTCCTTTCTCATCCACATAGATCGAAAGAATATCCTCTTTCTGCGATTTGCTCTGCAGAGAATATCCCACAAACGGCGGATTCCCCATAATATAATTCAGCCTGTCCTTGGGCACGACATCGCCCCAATCCAGGCGCAAGGCATTGCCTTCCACGATGTTGGCATGGGTCTTCAGGGGCAGAAAATCGAAGTTCATGTGGACGATGGTCTCAGTCTCCTGCATCATCTGGTTTTCGGCGATCCACAGGGCCGTCTGGGCGACGGTCACCGCGAAATCGTTGATCTCAATGCCGTAGAACTGGCCGATGGACACCTTGATGGGATTGATCGCCTCCCCCAGCACCACCTGGTCTCCCTGCAGCAGCCGGATGACTTCATTCTCCAGACGGCGAATGCAGAGATAGGTCTCCGTCAGGAAGTTGCCGCTGCCTGCTGCCGGGTCAAGCCAGCAAAGCGAAGCCAGCTTGTCCTGAAATTCCCGCAGTTTCTTCTCTTTCGTGCGGGCTACAGCGATGCCGGAGATCTCCGCCAGTTCTGCCTTCAGATCGTCTAAAAACAGCGGATCGATCACCTTGTGGATGTTCTCGATGGAGGTAGAGTGCAGGCCGCCGGCCCGTCTGGTCTCCGGGTTCAGGGTGCTCTCGAACACAGCGCCGAAGATGGTCGGACTGATGCCGGACCAGTCGAAATCGTGGGAGGCTTTCCGCACCAGCAATGCCAGAATATCTTCCGTGAAGGGCGGGATCTCGATGTCGTCATCGGCAAACAACCCGCCATTTACGTAAGGGAACGCCGCCAGCAGCGGATCGTCATCCGCCAGATACGGATCACGCTCCTCCGACTTCTGGTTGAGCACGCGGAACAGATCGCGCAGGCCCTTGCGGGCTGTCTGCACGTTGAACTGGGTCATATAATCCCGGAACAGATTCTTGCGGCCGAACACACCGGCATCCTCCGCATACAGACAAAAGACGATGCGCACGCAGAGTTTGTTGAGGCTTTTGAGGATCTGCGGGTCATCCGGGTTCTTATATTGCTTTAGAAACGCCTCGTACAGTTCTCCTACGATCTTGCCGGCATCCAGCGAGACCTTCATCTCGTCGGAAACTTCCTTCGCATCTTTGTTTACGAGGAAATCCAGCATGTGGAACTTGTGGGAGATCTCATCGAGGGCCAGTTTTCTGGGTTCCGGCACCTTCGCGTCCATGTCGTAGATCCAGATCTCTTCGAAATTGGACGTAACGATCCAGCGGGCCTTCTCACTGTGGGGCAGGTAATTATCGTAATATTTGGCTTGCTCGTAAGGGGTCTGCCCGTTGTGGCCCGCCTGGGGCCTATCCAGCGCGATGCCCAGGGATTTCTGTTCGATCAACACATGGGTCTCGGGGATATATACGTCGATGCGCTTCGTGTTGCCGTCCGCACCCACGACCTTCTTTTCAAAGTCCACCCGTTCTGTGACCCGTTCAACCCCAAGGATATTCGTCAGGATCTCGATCCAGTAAGACCGGGCATCCTCGTCCTCTTTTCCTTTTCCGTGCCATCTGTATATGAACTGTCTTGCGGCTTCCCGCTGCTGTGCGTCTGTCATGGCTTTTCCTCCCATAGCCTGTTTCATCCATCGCTTTAGTAAATATCACTTCGGCTGCTAGTTCTTCAGCGCTGTCAAAGGGACAACATAAACGCCGTCCGGACGTTGATAGGCTGCATGAGACAGCCCGCAGAGCACGATCAGAGCCGAGGGGGCTTTACTGCCATCTTTGACGACCTCATCCCGGATGTGAAGCAGATTAGCTGCGGCTTCTTCGATTTTGTTCGCGCCGAGTTTGATCTCGATGCCGCACCAGCCGCCATCCGGCAGTTCTATCACGGCGTCGATCTCATTGCCCGCATAGTCCTGGTAATGATAGAGCGATGCACCAAAGGATTCCGCATAGATTTTCAGATCGCGCTCACACAGTGACTCAAAAAGAAAACCAAAGGTCTCCAGATCACCGATCAGCTTTTCCGGCGTTGCGTTCAGCAGTGCACAGGCCAACGAAGGGTCGCAGAAATGCCGTTTTTCTGCCTGCTTGACCCGAACGGAGGAACGCAGTTTTGCCGAGAACGGCGGCTGATTATCCGTGAGAAACAGCCGGTTGAAAATATCCAGATAAGTCGCGACGGTCTCCACATCGATATCCTCGTCGTCGATCTCTTTAATATCATTTTTCAGAGTTCGATTGGTAACTGTCGTGCTCTCGTTGCGCGCAAGAGACCGCAGCAGCAGGCGGATCTTTCGACTATCACGCCGGGTCTCATCGATGCGGTTTACATCGTCGTCGATCACAGCATTCAGGTATTCATTGGGCAGCAGCGAAATATCTGCGCCGTCAGTTTCCAGATTTCCCGGCCAGCCGCCGCGCACCATCAGGCGGGCGAGTGTACGCAGATCGACATCGCCTGTAATGACCGGGGTCAGTTTTCCTTCGCAAAGCTCCTGCAAACTGACCTTACCGCTGGAGTCTCCGGACTCATAGAGAGACATCGGGCGCATCCGCAGTTTTCCGATCCGTCCGGCACCACTGTGCAGCACACCTTTGCGTTTCGGTGTGGCTGAGCCTGTCAGAATAAACTGACCTTTCTGCCCCCTTTGATCCACGGTATAGCGTACTGCGTCCCAAAGCGGGGGAACCTCCTGCCATTCGTCGATCAGACGCGGTGTCTCGCCTTCCAAAACCAAGGCGGGAGAAACCTCTGCCAGCGCACGGTTTTGGAAATTATTATCCGGATTACCGACCAAAAACTCGCTGTTACTATGGAAAGCGGATGTCCAAGTCTTCCCGCACCATTTCGGACCCTCAATGCAAACAGCTCCCATCGCAGCAAGATATTTCTCCACCGCAGCGTCGATAATACGTGGGATGTATTTCTCTTTGTTCATGATCCCGGTCATATGCATCACCTCTTGCGTTGAAGCATATCACAACCCGATGGATTTTGTAAATATAACCCGATATTTTTTTTATTTTCAATCCGATAGATTTCAAAAACTCGACCCGATAGATTCAAAGATTCAGTCTCAAAGTAAAATCCCCAGCACCGAAACTGCTGGGGATTTATGGTCGAAAGGATTTGTTAATAACACTATTTTTCTCTGTATGTGATCTTTCCTGCGCACATGGTGAGCACGGGGCGGATTGCCCGGATCTCATCTTCGCTGCAGGTAAAGATGTCCTTGTCCAGCACGGTGAGGTCCGCGTAGAAGCCGGGCTTCAGCCGACCCTTGACGGTCTCCCGGAACTCAAAATAGGCGCTGTCCGCCGTATAGCAGTCAACGGCGGTCTCCCGGTCCACGCATTCCTGAGGATTCCAGCCCCCTTCCGGCCAGCCTTTCAGGTCTTTGCGGGTAATGGCTGAATACAGGTTGTCGAAGGGGTTCGGATCCACGACGGGAGCGTCGGTGCCGTAGGAACAGCACAGCCCCATGTCCCGGGCGGTCTTAAACGCGTAGGACGTGGAACTCAGTTCCTTGCCGCAGCGGCTCTCCACCGCGTGCATGTCGCTGTCCAGGAAGATGGGCTGGTATGCGACGACGCAGCCGGATGCTTTCAGGAACTGCAGCAGCGGCACATCCGTGATCTGATTGTGCACCACGCCGAAGCGCAGGTCTTTCCGTCCGGTCTTGTTCCAGCTCTTCGTGCAGCGCTCGATGGCTTCATCGCCGATGCAGTGGGTGACCACCTGCAGATCCGCCGCAGCCGCGGCGTTCAAATAGGCTTCGTAAGACTCGTCCGACATGGAATCGATGCCGAAGTTGCCCGGGTCATCGCAGTATTCGTGACGCATCATAGCCGTGCGGGCGCCTAAAGCGCCGTCCCGTACCAGCTTTAGCGGTCCCATGTGCATGCGGTCGTCCGCGACCACTTCCTTGAACGGGAAGCCGTCGGGCGTTTCGCCGTAGGAGCCGTCCACGTAGGCCTTGAAATCCTCGACGGCCGCAAACGACGTCTGACCCGTATAGCGGACCAGATCCTCGCCTTTCTCGTAAATGCCCTTCAGCACCCGATAATTGGGCGTCCAGTTGGGAATATACGTGCCCAGATCCATGCTCTGGACCGAGGTGATGCCCCAGGCGGCGCAGTAGCGCATGGCCGTCAGGATCGCCTCCTCCAGTTCCTCGTCGGACAGGTTGGGAATGTAGCCGTAGATGGCGCGGATCGCGGCCTCCTTCAGATAGCCGTTGGGTCCGCCGTCTTCGCCGAGGACGACCTCGCCGCCCTCGATCGTATGATGATCCTTATCCAGGCCCATGTTCGCCAGCAGCACGGAATTCACGGCGCCTGCGTGCTCGCAGCCCCGGACGATGGCAACGGGGATCTCGGTCGAGATGCGGTCCAGATCGTGCTTGTCCGGCAGCCTTCTGTGCCCTTCCGGCCAGTCGTCCTCCCGCCAGCCCTGGCACTGCAGCCCCTTGCAGTTGGGATGCTCCGCCAGATACTTCCGGCAGGTCTGGATGATGTCTTCCAGGTCTTTGCATTTGGCCAGGTTCGGCACCATCATCTGCTTGCCCAGGTTGATCAGATGCATGTGGGAGTCGTTGAACCCTGGGATTATGGTCCGGCCTTCGCAGTCGATCGCTTCCGCGTCCGGCCCTACAGCGGTGAGCACCTGCTTGTCGCCGCCCACCAGCCGGATGATGCCGTCCTCCTGGTAGAGGGCATCTGCATAGACGCCCTTTTCCACGTATACTTTCGCGTTATATAATACTGTCTTCGTCATAGATGTTACCAAATCGTCCCTTCGACAGGCTCAGGGACCGTTACGGACGCTGAGCCTGTCGAAGCGTCATACTACTTTCTGTAGGTGAACTTGCCGCCGCACATGGTGAGCACCGGCAGCGTATCCTTGATCTCCATGGGATCGCAGGTAAAGATGTCGTGGTCCAGCACCGTAAGGTCGGCATAGAAGCCGGGCTTGATGCGTCCTTTCACGTCCTCCATGCCCTGCGCCCAGGCGCTCTCGATGGTGTAGGCATCCACGGCGGTCTGCACGTCTTCGCATTCGTCGGGATACCAGCCGCCTTCGGGTTTGCCGGCCATATCCTTACGGGTGACCGCCACATAAAGGTTGACCAGCGGGTTGCAGTCCTCTACGGGAGAGTCGGTGCCGTAGGACACGTGGATGCCCATGGCCCGCATGGTCTTCGGGGAGTTGGAGGTGTAGCACATGGCCTTGCCGATGCGCTCCTCCAGACCGTACATATCCGTGCGGATGAAGACCGGCTGGTACATGGCCTGGATGTTCGCATCCTTCACCTTCTGGCGCAGCGAAGCATCCATGGTCTGGCAGTGCACGATGGCGTTGCGGCAGGGATTGTTCGCGGGGTCACCGAAGAGCTCCGCCTGGACCTTCGCATAGCAGTCAACGACCTTCTCCAGCGCGCCGTCGCCGATGCAGTGGATGGCGCAGCCGACGCCGTTTTCGTTGGCGATCTTCACCATCTCGTACATCTTGTCGTCGGGAATGTTCTCGACGCCGCGGTTGCCGGGCTGGTCGTCGTAGTCCCTTCTCATCAGGGCCGAATGGCCGCCGTAGGAGCCGTCCTTCAGTAGTTTTAAAGGGCCCATGGTAAACCATCCGTCGTGGAACGTGCCCTTGTAATACTTGGGGTTCTTTACCTTTTCCTTCAGTTCCTCCGGCGTATCCACCAGGGTCTGGGAGTGGTAGCGTACCAGGCCTTTGCCTTCTTCGAACACTTCGTCGACGATCTCGAAGCAATAGTCATGATCTTTGATGATCGTACCCATGTCGTTGGACTGTGTGGAGGTCATGCCGTGGGCCGCCGCGTATTCCATGGCCATTACGAGAGCTTTCTTCTCCTGCTCCTTCGTGATGGGCGGCACGGACATGCGGGCTGCGAAGTTCGGCGTCTCCGCCATGATGCCGTTGGGCGTGCCGTCCTCAAAGCAGTCGATGCGGCCGCCTTCCCAGGTCTTGTGGTCCTTATCGATGCCCAGCTTCTTCAGCACGTAGCTGTTGGAAACGCCGATGTGACCGCAGGAGCGGTTGAGCACGATGGGGATCTCCGTGGAGATCGTATCCAGGTCTTTGCAGGTGGGAATGGTCGGGTCATCCCAGCGGTTCTGGTCCCAGCTCTGGGAGAACACGCCGTTGATCCCCGGGTTCTCATCTACGTATTTCTTGATGACCGCCACCATCTCCTTGCCGTTCTTCACCTGGGAGAGGTCGGGCACCAGCATGTTCTGGCCGGTAAAGCACATGTGCATGTGGGAATCGTTGAACCCCGGCACCAGCACGCGGCCTTCGCAGTCGATCTTTTCCGCGTCCTCCGCTGCCAGCGGGCAGATGTCCTCGTTGCTGCCGACGGCTTTGATCCATCCATCTTCCTGATAGACGGCCTGGGCAAAGGTATCTTTTTCGACGTAGACTTTTGCGTTGTAGAATAAGGTCTTGCTCATTATGGATCCCCCCTATTTCGAAAAACAGTGCCCGGAAGGATCCGGGCACTGTATGGTTACACAATATTACTTTCTGTAAACGATCTTGCCGTCCACCATGGTGAGCACAGGCAGAACGTCCTTGATCTCCATGGGATCGCAGGTGAAGATATCCTTATCCAGAACCACCAGATCCGCGTAGAATCCGGGCTTGATGCGGCCCTTTACACCCTCTTTGAACTCCGCATAGGCGCTCTCGTAGGTGTAGGCGTCCACAGCGGTCTCCACGTCGACGCACTCTGCCGGGTTCCAGCCTTCCAGCGGCTGACCCTTGAAGTCCTTGCGGGTGACGGCGCAGTAGATGTTGGCCAGCGGGTTGCAGTCTTCCACGGGGCTGTCCGTGCCGTAGGAGGCGTGGATGCCCATGTCATGCGCAGTCTTGAAGCAGTAGGACTGCATGGCCAGGTCGTGTCCGCAGCGGCTCTCCACGATGTGGAGGTCGTACTGCAGGAACACAGGCTGGTAGGACACGAGGATGTTGTGCTCTCTCGTGAACTTCACCATATCCATGTCCGTGATCTGGTAATGGATGATGTTGTGGCGGTACTTGTTCTCGGTGCCGGCAGCCTTGGCGTACATCTTCTGGGTCACGTCGATGGCTCCGTCGCCGATGCAGTGGGTCGCGACCGTAACGCCGTGATCCTGGAAATACTGGATCATGGCCATCTGTTCGCTGTCTGCGATGCGGTCGACGCCCTTTGCGTTTGGGTCATCCGCATAGCCGTGGATCATCATGGCGGAGCGGGCGCCCAGAGAGCCGTCCTTGAACATCTTGGCGGGGCCGTATTCCATCAGGCCCACCTTTCTGCCCCAGTCTTCCGCAACGAATTCCTCGGCCTGCTTCATGTTCTCGCAGCCGCACTGGGCCACGTAGCGCATGGGCGCGGTGCCGTCTGCATACATGTCTTCCAGAGCCGCCTTGACGATCTGCTTCGGAGCGACGGTGGTGTAGTCGTTGGACTGGGTGGTGGTCATGCCGTGTTCCACGGCGTACTTCATGGCCTTGCCGTAGTACATCTTGGCGTCTTCCACCGTCATCTGAGGCACTGCCAGACGGGCTTCTGCCTGGGCCGCTTCGAACAGATAGCCGTTGGGTTCGCCGTCTTCGCCCAGGACCACTTCGCCGCCTTCGATGGTGTGATGATCCTTATCCAGGCCCATCTTCTTCAGGATGAGGCTGTTGACCGCTGCAGAGTGTCCGCAGATACGGCCCAGGAATACGGGGATCTCGGTGGAGATGGCGTCGCAGTCGTGCTTGTCGGGCAGACGCTTCTTGTCGGGATCGAACATGTCGTCGTTCCAGGACTGGGTAAAGATGCCCTGGATGCCGGGATGGTCGGCGATGTACTGCCGTCCTGCCGCGATCATGTCCTCCACGCTCTTGCAGCCGGAGAGATCCAGCTGGGTCATGGCCATGCCCACCTGCAGGATGTGCATGTGGGAGTCGTTGAAGCCGGGCACGATGGTCTTGCCGCCGCAGTCGATCTTCTCTGCGTCATAACCTGCCAGAGACAGGATCTCGCCGGTGGTGCCCACCGCTTTGATCCATCCGTCTTCCTGCAGGATGGCTTCCGCGAAAACGCCCTTCTCTACGTAAACTTTCGCGTTGTAGAATGCTGTCTTGCTCATAGGTACCTCCTTCTTAGTACATCTTGATGAGTTCGTCGTAGATATCGATCACACGGTCGATGATGTCGTCGTGGAAATTGAATTCAGTGGAGTGCATGTCCGGATTGTCCTTGCCGTAGCAGTAGAAGAACATGGCGCCCTTCGTGTGCTTTGCAAAGTGGCCGAAGTCCTCGGAGCCTCTTTCCGCAGCGGGACGGACCGCCGTAGGAACGCCGATGCGTCTGCAGGCTTCGAAGATCTTTTCCACGCAGTCCGGATCGTTTACGGTCTCGGGGAAACGGTCGGAATAAGAGATCTCGATGCCTAAGCCGTACTCTTCCGCCAGTTCCTTCGCCTTGGCTTCCACCTTGTGCTCCAGATCCACCATCTCGTCTTCGATGGAGCCTCTGAGGGTCACCTGGAAGCAGCCCTTATGGGCCGCTACGCCGTAGGCTTCGGGATCGCCGGAACGCATGTAGCAGACGGTGGACATGATGAGGCCCTTATAGCCTTCGGACTTCTCCAGCTCGTCGCAGTACAGTGCCAGCTTCGCCAGCGCCAGGGTCGGGTTCTTGCCCAGCTCCGGAAGAGAAGCGTGGGTGGAAACGCCCTTGTACTCGATGCACATGCCTTCGGATGCGCAGTTCATCAGGCCGGCCTTGGTCTGCACCACGCCGTAGTCCTCGTCGATGCTGCCGTGCATGCCGTAGATCTCCGCGATGTTATTGTCGGTAATGAAGTCGGTGCACTGCCGCGCGCCGTCGCCGGTCTCCTCGGCGGGCTGGAAGATCATGTAGACGTCCCGGTCTGCGCCGAATTCGTCCAGTTCCATGGCCAGCGCGCACATGGTGGCCGCATGGCCGTCGTGGCCGCACTTGTGACCCACGCCGGGCTTACAGCTCTTGTAAGGCTCGTCGATCAGGTCCTCGATGGGAAGCGCATCCACCTCCGTACGGAAGGCGATGCGGGGTCTTTCCGGATGTTCACTGTGGTAAATGGCGTACACGTAGTAGCCCTTATCCACGATCTCGATGGACGGCGCATTCTCCTTCAGAAATTTCATGATCCGTTCGTAGGTCGGTCTCTCCTGGTTGGAGAGGTCCGGATTCTGATGGATCTCGTGTCTCAGTTCGATTGCCTTCTGAAGTTTTTCCTTGTTGCGCATTTGAATGCCTCCTACTTCTGATAGATCTTATCTCTCAGGACGATCTCTCCGCCTACCATCACCAGTTCGGGCAGGATATGGATGATGTCCATGGGGTCACAGGTAAAGATGTCGGTGTCCAGGATCTCCAGGTCCGCGTAATAGCCGGGCTTAATGCGGCCCTTGTACTCTTCCGCGAATTCCATGTAGGCGCTTTCCACGGTGTAGGCGTCGATGGCCTGCTCCACGGTAACGCACTCCTGGGTATTCCAGCCTTCCTCGGGCTTTCCGGTGAGGTCCTTGCGATTGACGGCGCAGTAGATGTTGGCGAAGGGGTTAGAGTCCTCCACCGGGCTGTCCGTACCGTAGGACGCGTGGATGCCCATGTCGATGACAGTCTTGCAGGCCAGCGAAGTCTTGATGAGCTCCGGCTTAAACCGGGTCGCCATCGTGTACTGGTCGCCCTGCAGGAACACGGGCTGGTAAGCGATGAGGGAGTCGGTCTTCTTGATGTATTCCAGCAGATCCTTGCCGGTCAGTTCGCAGTGGATGAGGCAGTTTCTCAGAACGTTCTTCCCGTCCACCAGAACCTTTTCGTAGGCCTGGTTGGTGAGTTCCACCGCCCGGTCGCCGATGACGTGGGTGACGCACTGCAGGCCGTTCGCAGCAGCCTTCTTCACCAGCGTCTCCATCAGTCCCTGCTCCAGGGAGTCGATGCCGTAGTTGGTCGGGTCATCCACGTAGGGTTCTCTCATCAGAGCCGTTCTGGCGCCGATGGAGCCGTCCTTGAACATCTTGAGGGGTCCTAAGGTGAGCCAGCCGTTGTACTTGTCGTAGATTTCCCGGTTGGCGTATTCCCCGGCCAGGAATTCGTCCAGATCCTTCTCCAGCAGGCAGCAGACCTGATGGCGGAAACGGATGGATGCTTCCTTGGCATCGTAGAGGTCCTTATAGACCTTGAAGTTCTCATCGGAGTTGGGGATCATAAAGCCCAGGTCGTTGGACTGCACAGAGGTAAGGCCGTGCTCCGTCGCATATTTCATGGCGGAGAGCAGCTCTTTTCTCATGCCGGCGGGGTCGGCGGAGGGAACGACTTTGCGCACTTCATATACCGCGTTTTCGGTTACGTAGCCGTTGACCCGGCCATTTTCATCCCGTTCGATGGTGCCGCCTTCATAGAAGTCCACGGGCGTATCGTCGTTGATGCCCAGGATCTCCAGCGCCTTGGAGTTGAGCGCGCAGGTGTGGCCGCACACTCTTTCCAGCATGATGGGATATTCCGTGGAGATCTGGTCCAGGTCGTCCCGGTTGGGCAGGCGTACCTTGCCCTCTTCGAACAGATCCTGGTTCCAGCCCTGGCCGTGCATGCCCTGACGGATCGCATCCGGGTTTTCCGCCGCAAACTTCTTGCAGATCTCGACCATATCCTCGACGGACTTGCAACCTCCGATGGGGGGCTCGTTCAGGACTTCGCCGATCATCAGCAGGTGCATGTGGGAATCGTTGAGACCGGGGATGACGGTCTTGCCGCCGCAGTCGATCTTTTCGGTCTCCCAGTCGCACAGGGCCAGGATCTCTCCGTTGGTGCCCACCGCCTTGATGATGCCGTCCTCCTGCAGGATCGCCTCTTCGAAGTGGCCTGCGTCTACGTAAACTTTACCGTTCAGAAATGCTGTTTTACTCATTTTTTACCTCTCGTAAACCTTTTCTCCTCCCACGAAGGTGCGCGTCACCTTCGCGTTCAAAATGTCCTTGGGATCGATGGTGTAAAGGTCTCTGTCCATGGTAATGAAGTCTGCAAGCATGCCTGCCTTTACTTTACCCTTTTTGTTTTCGTCGCCCGTATTCCAAGCGGACTCCGCCGTATAGGCGTAGATGGCATCCTCCACGGACAGCGCCTGCTCCGGCAGGTACGGTCCGTCGCCGTTCTTCGCCAGTCTCGTGACGGCGCAGTAAATGCCCTGCACCGGTTCGAAGGATTCCACCGGGCAGTCGGTGCCGAAGCTCATGTGGATGCCCATATCCTTGTACCACTTCCAAACGTAGGAACTCTCCGCCAGTTCCTTGCCCACTCGGTCGTAGATGACGTGCATGTCGTAGTCGATGAAGATGGGCTGCACCATAACGGAGATGCCCAGATCCTTCATGCGCTGCAGCAGCGCTCTGTCGGTCACCTGGCTATGCACCACGGTGTGTCTGGGATGCACGTGGGGATACTTCTTCTGGGCGGCTTCCACGGCGTTGATCACCATTTCGACAGCGCCGTCGCCGATGGCGTGGACCGCCACGGGCACGTTCTGCCGCTGGGAGATCTCCACCATCTCGTTGAGGCCTTCCTGGGTCCACAGAGCCAGGCCGGTGGTGGAAGCATCGTCCGCGTAGGGCTTCCTCATGAGAGCCGTTCTGGCGCCCAGGGACCCGTCGGACAGCAGTTTCGTGCAGGAGATCTTGACGGTGTCGTTGCCGAAGGACGTGTCGTAGCCTTCGGAGAACGCCCACTTCAGTTTCTCCGCGTTGAAGTACAGCATCTGGGAAGCCAGACGGAGCTTGAAGGTTCCCTTCTCCGCCCGTTCTCTCATCAGCTTCTGCAGATCGTGATAGCGGCCTGCCGGGGTGTAGTTGCCTTCATCGGACTGCACGGAGGTGAGGCCCTTCTCGAACAGGTCGTACTGGTGCTTTTCCATCAGGTCCATCAGCTTTTCCAGAGACGGTGCGGGCAGCGTGGTCTTCATGTAGTCGAACAGGTTCTCCTTAATGACGCCGTTGAGCTTGCCGTCCGGGCCGACTTCCGCGTATTCCTTGTACTTCAGGCCCTCTCCCTGGCTCATGTCGAACATCTCGATACCCTTGGAGTTGAGCACGCCCACGTGTCCGCAGGTGCGCTGGATCATGATGGGCCAGTCCGTCGTGATGGTATCCAGGTCGTCCTTCGTGAGGAACCGCTTCTCGTCCGTAAAGTAATCCTGGTTCCAGCCTTCGCCCACGAACCACAGACCGTCGCTCTTGTCGAAGGTCTTGTAGGCTTCCTTCATGCGGTCCAGCACCTCTTTGAGGGACGTGCATCCCACGAGGTCCACGTGGATGCGGGTCTTTACGTAGTGCAGGAAATGCATGTGGGAGTCGTTGAACCCGGGCAGCAGCAGCTGGCCGCCGCAGTCCACTTCCTCGCAGGTGCCGTCGTTATGGGCCGCGATGTATTCCTTCGCGCCCTCCTCGCTGCCTACGTAGGCGAAATACTTGCCCGTGACCACGGCAGCCTGCGCTCTGGGCTGTTCGCTGTCCATGGTCGCGATGTTGGCGTTTCTGATGAGCAATGACATCGTCTTTCCTCCTCTTTGTCAGGTCTATTCTTCCGGTTCTTTGGCGGCTCTGGACTTCCAGAACGGCATCATGCTGTCCTTCAGGATGCAGTACTCCTTGTACAGAGCCTGGTATTTTTCGTGGTTCTCCATGTTCGGTTCGAATTTGTCGGTGTTCGCCGTAACGGACTGGGAGATCTTCAGCGCATCCAGGATGAGCCGGTAGATGCCCATCAGGCCCAGTTCCTTCTCTTCGAACCGGTACGTGACCGCGCCCATGCAGTCGCAGAGCATCTGGCAGATGTACTGGCTCTTGGCTGCGCCGCCCGCCAGATACAGTTCCGCATCGCCCTTCGGCAGGTTGGCGTAGCAGTCCGCCATGGCCATGGCGATGCTTTCGAAGCTGGCTTTTGCGAGATGATACTTGGTGTGGTGCGCCCGGATGCCGTAGAAGCCGGCAGAGGCGGAGCTCAGCTTAAAGGGCGCGCGCTCGCCGTTGATATAGGGCGTGCTCATGACGCCGTCGGCGCCGATGGGGATCTTCGCCAGTTCTTCGTCGGTCTTCGCGAAATCCTCGCCGTCCAGGATCGTCCGTCTCATCCAGTCCATGGCGGAGGCACCTGCGGTGGCAGCCATCAGACGGATGTAGGTATCCTTCTTCGTGTGGCACAGGATGGAGCCGTTCGTGGCAACGCAGCCTCTTGCGGTATCCTCGTCCATCACGACGTAGTTCGCCAGTGTCGTGCCTACGATGGAGCCTCTCTGACCGCCCTTCATCAGGCCGCAGCCCGTGGCGATGGCCAGTACGTCCAGGCAGCCCGCGATCACGGGCGTACCGACGCGCAGACCCAGCTCCTCTGCCGCATCCGGATAGATCGTGCCGATGATCTCGTCAGAGGTGGAGATCGGGGCGAACTTGCCCTTCATCTCCGGCAGTCCCAGCCAATCCAGGATCTCTTCGTCGTATTGCTTCGTGTAGATGTTCATCAGCGAGGTCGAGGCGTCGGAAGCGTCCGTGCCGATCTGGCCGGTGAGCTTAAAGTTGATCCAGTCCTTGCAGTGGAAGATCCAGGCGATCTTTGCATAGTTCTCCGGTTCGTTCTTCTTCAGCCACGTCAGTTCCGCGATGTTGGCGCCCGGGAACATGGCAGTCGTGTTCTTTGCAAGAAGCGTCGGGTTTAAGGATTCGTAGTCCAGGACGGTCCGGGTATCGTTCCAGAGCATGGCGTTCCGGACGGGTCTGCCCTTGTCGTCGATCGCCCACAGGCCGTCGCCCTGAGCGGAGAGACCGACCGCGATGACCTCCGGCCAAAGCGCTTCGTTGTTCGCCTTCAGTTTGAGGATGACCTTCTTCGCCACTTCCCATACGTCGTTCATGTCCATTTCCGAAGCGCCGGAAAAAGGCATCAGGACCTGGGCAGGCTCGTTCTGAATATCCGCGAATTTACCGTCGATCGAGATCAGACCTGCCTTGATGCTCGTGGTTCCTGCATCCATTACCAGAAAATACTGCATGTACACCTCCTACTTACGATACTCATATTCCAACTCTTCGCCGTTGATATAGTGCATCACATCGGTGACGAATTCCCGAGTATGATTGGAAATGGCGTCCCAGGTGGCTCCGCCGATATGCGGGGTCACCAGCACCCGGTCGCGCATTTCGAAATACGGGTGGTTTTGGGGGATGGGTTCCGTCGGGAACACATCTATGGCGGCGCCGGCGATCTCTCCTTCGCGCAGCGCCTCGATCAGAGCCTCTTCGTCCACGACGGAGCCTCTGGAATCGTTGATGAGGTAGGCGGTCTTCTTCATGGCTTTGAAGACTTCCGCATTGACGATGTTTTCGGTCTGTGGCGTATCCTTCAGATGGACCGTCAGGATATCCACCTTGGGCGCCATCTCCAACAGGCTTCCGCAGACCTCCATGTAGGCCGGGGCGTTCTCCTTGGTCAGGGAACGGCTGCAGCCGTAGACTTTCATGCCGAAGGCGTCGCAGAGCTTTGCGACCCGCATGCCGATGCTGCCGCAGCCCAGGATGCCGATGCTGTGGCCCTTCAGCTGATAGCCCTTGTAGTAGGTGTAGGGGCTGGTCTCGCCGGTGGACCAGGTCACGTCGCGCCGGGCGGATTCGCTGCCGTGCTCCGCGATGTCGCCCGCCGTGAACTTCCCTTCGCAGAGGTCGCGGTAGGCGAAGCCGATCTTGCGGGTGACCGCCAGGATGAGCCCCATGGTGTATTCGGCCGTGGTGTCGGAATTGCGCTCCACGGCATAGCTTACCTTGATGCCCTTCTCCTTCGCGTAGGCAGTATCCACATTGACGGGATTGGCCCGGGTGCAGACGATGAGGCCGCAGTTCGGAGCCGCGTCGATCACGTCTTTCGTAACGGGATCGTAGCTCGTAATGATGATATCCTTATCCGCGCAGGCAGCCTTCATCTGGTCGGCCGTAAGCACGGCATTGCCCCAGTCGTAGGTAATGTCCAGCACGTCTTCCAGCTGCTTTGCGATCTCGTAGTCCATCTCCGCAGAGACGAAGGCTTTGGGTCTCATTCAGATCTCCTCGTGCTTCTCGTGCACTTTGCCGTAGCCTTTAAAGCGCTCCACCATACGGTCCATTTCGTCCTGGGGGAGCTCTACGGGCTTACAGCCGCTGGCTTCCATGGCCATGCTGGTGCAGACCATCTTGCAGCAGAATTCCAGTTCCTCAGTTATATTATACGCCTCATTCAGGGTCTTTGCGCCGGTCAAAAGGCCATGATTGGCCAAAAGCACCGCATTGACCCCTTCCATCGCCTGAAAAGCGTTCCGCGCCAGCTCCACGGTGCCGTAGGTGGCGTATTCCGCGCAGTTCACGTGACTGCCGCCGAAAGCCGCGAGATAGTGGATCGGCGGAAGCGGCCGGCGGAAGCAGCTGTAGGTGGAAGCGTAGGTCGTATGGGTGTGGATGACCGCATCGATATCCGTGCGGTATTTATAAAAGATGCGGTGCATGTCGCATTCGCTGGAGGGCACGGCATCTCCGTCCACGATTTTTCCGTTCTGGATGTCCATCACGACGATCTGTTCGGGCTTGATGTCCACGTAGGGAATGCCCGAGGGGGTGATGCACATCAGGCCGCTGGCGCGGTCACAGACGGAAAAATTTCCCCCGGTGCCGGTGGTAAGCCCTTCCCGGATGGCCCGCAGGCCGATGGCGACGAGTTCTTTACGTTTTTCTTCTAAAAGCATGTTAGTTTCCTTTCGCATCCTCTTCGGCCCACTTGGCCTCCAGCGCCGCGATCTCCGCAGCTCTGGCAGCGCTTCTCTCCGCGCTCCGGTCTCTTCTCTCCTCCACCAGCTTGTACATGCAGGGGATGACGATGAGGGTGAGCAGCGTGGACGTAAGCAGACCGCCGATGATGGAGATACCCATGGGCGCCAGGATCTCGCCGCCTTCGCCATATCCCAGGGACAGCGGGATCATGCCGACGATGGTGGTGAGGGTGGTCATCAGGATGGGGCGCAGTCTCTGCTTTCCGGCAGCGACCAGCGCGTCTTCCCTGCCCATGGCCTGTTTATTCTGATTGATGAACTCCACCAGCAGGATGGAGCTGTTGACGACGGTGCCCACCAGCAGAACGAGACCCAGAAGCGATGTGAGGGACATCTTCGTGCCGGTGAGGAACATGGCGATAAAGGCGCCGGTCATGGCGAAGGGGATCGCCATCATGACGATGAACGCCATGGTCATGGATTCGAACTGGGCCGCCAGCACCAGGAATACCAGCGCGATGGCGACGATGAGCGCCTTGAACAGGCTGCCGAACATCTCCATCATCGTGTCCGCCAGGCCCTGGATCTCATAGGAATAGCCGTCCGGGAACGGATAGGCGTCCAGCATGGCCTGCACCTGATCGGAGGCGGCGGATAAGCTGTCGCCCTGGATCGCGGCGTTCACGATGAAGTAGCGGCTCTGATTGTAGCGCGTGATGTTGGCCGGGGAATTGTCGAACTCGAAGCTGGCGATCTGTCCGACGGTAACGGGCGTGCCGTAATTGCCGTTGATGACGATCTGCTTCATGTTCTCGATGGATTCGGCGTAGTAATCGCTGAGGGAGAGCTTGACCGCGATATCTTCCCCGTCGATGCTGACGTTGGTGGCGGTCACGCCGTTTAAAGCGCCGGAGAGGCCGCTGGCCAGCTGATAGGCCGTAACGCCGTAGAAACTCGCCGTGCCCCGGTTGATGAGCACCTTGATCTCCGGGCTGCCTTCCGTAATGTCCAGCTCCGCGCTCTCGATGAGATCGAGACGGGACGTTCTGGCTGCGATGTCGCGGCCTACTTCCTCCAGCTTGTCCAAGTCCTTACCCATCACGTAGATGGCGATGTCGGAATCGCCGAACATGCCCATGATGGAGGAGCTGGAGGCTGCGCTCACGTTGATGCCGGTAATGGTCTTCGCGAAGTCGTCGATATCCTTGGCGACTTCGTCCGTCGTGCGCTCCCGCTCCGTGCGGCTGCACAGACCTACGGTAAAACTGGCGCCGCCGCCCAAAGACAGGGCCGAGATGCTGGACGTGTTCATGGAGACGTGCCGCACTTCCGGCAGCTGCAGGATGTAATCCTCCACCTGGGACATCAGTTTGTCCGTCGTGGCAAGGGAGGTGCCGTAGGGAACGTCCACGGAGATGTTGATGGAGCCTTCGTCGGAGGCGGGCAGCAGTTCCGTGCCCACCATGGCGAGAAGTCCCAGGGACAGGCCGAACACCAGGAAGCAGACGAGCAGCACCCTGCCCCGCTTTTTCAGCGCCTTGCGGATGACCCCTTCATACCAGCCGATGAGATTCTGCAGCCCCCGGTTGAACAGAGGCAGCAGCTTGTATTTATAGCGCACGCGGCCGACACGGACATAATCTGTGCTTATGTTACCCTGCATCAGTTTGCTGCAGAGCATGGGCACGACGGTGACCGCCACCAGCAGCGAGGCCAGCAGCGCGATGATGATCGTAAGGCAGAAATCGCCGAACATGATGCTGGCGAGACCGTCCGTCAGCGCGATGGGCAGGAATACCAGCACCGTGGTGACCGTGGAGGCCACGATCGCCAGGAAGACTTCTCCGGTGCCGTACTCCGCCGCTTCTTTGGCGCTTCCCATCTTCATGCGGGTGGAATAGATGTTCTCCAGCACGACGATGGAGTTATCGACGATCATGCCGACGGCGATGGCCAGCGAACACAGCGTAACGAGGTTGAGCGTAATGTGCCGGAAATTCATGACCGCGAACGTGAGCAGGATGCACAGCGGGATCGAAATGCCGATGACCATGGTGCTGCGCACATTGCGCAGGAAGATGAATACGACAAGCACGGCCAGGACTGCGCCGATGATGGCGGAACGGCCGACAGAGCTTAAGGATGCGTTGATGAAATCCGCCGCGTCGTAGCCGACGATGAAGTTCAGCTGGGGGTATTTCGCCTGCACGCGCGCCAATTCCTTCTTCAGGGCCTGGGAGACCTTGACCGTATTGGCGTCGGACTGCTTCGTGATCATGATGCCCACAGCCGTCTTGCCGTTGATCCGGGTGATGGATTCCTGTTCGCCGGCGCCCTGGGTGATGGTGGCGACGTCCGCCAGCCGTACCTTGCTGTAGTCGGAGGTCATCAGGGGGATGTTGCCCAGTTCCTCCGCTGACGCAAATTTGCCCATGGTGCGGACGATCACCTTGCTGTCGCCCCGGGACACATTGCCGGAGGGCAGATTGATGTTCTCGGCCGCCAGGATCTGGGCGATGGTCTGCAGCGTAAGGCCGTAGTTCGTAAGATTCTCCTGGCTGAAGACGATGGAGATCTCCTCTTCCAGGCCGCCGTTGACGGATACGGAGGCAACGCCGGAAGAGCGCTCGAAATAGGAAACGACGTTGTCTTCCACGATGGAGTTCAGCTCCTCCAGGGGGAGATCCGCAGAGACGTACACCTGCATGGTGGGCAGCGCGTTCATGTTGAGTTTCATGACCATGGGCTGCGAGCAGGTGTCCGGCAGATAATCTTCGATGAGAGAGATCTTCTCCCGCATGTCGAGAGAAGCGAAATTCATGTCGGTACCGAAGTTGAACTGGATCAGCACGACCGAAGTGTTTTCAAGGGAATAGGAGATCATGTCGCTCAGGTTCTCCACCTGGGCGAGGGCCTGCTCCACGGTGACCGTCACCATGCTCTCCACTTCTTCCGGGGAGGCGTTGGGATAGGTCGTCATGACCAGCGCGTAGGGCAGTTCCATCTCCGGCATCAGGTCCTTGGGGATATCCATAAACGCGGATACGCCCAGAACGATGACCATCAGGACCACCATGATGGTGGAGACGGGCCGCCGGATCGTGAGTTTCGCAAGGGAAAACTTCATAGGCTATTCCCCCACGATGGTGACGGCTTCACCTTCTGTTACGAACTGCTGGCCGGAATAAGCGACGGTCTCCCCTTCTTCCAGACCTTCGAGGATCTGGACGCGGGTGCCGTTATCGATGCCGACGGAGACCTCCCGGAAAGCCGAAATGTTTGTGGCCGGGTCAATGACGCATACGACGCTGCGGCCGCCCTTGATGATGACCGCTTCGGAGCTTACCGTAACGGTGTTGGTCGCCGCCTCGGACGTCATGTGCACTTCCGCGAACATGCCGGCGAACAGCGCTTCGTCCGGTTCCATCGTGATGGTGAGCGGATAGGTGAGCGTGCCTATGCTGGGAATGCGGGAGAACGTCGTAACGGTGCCTTTGAAGGTCTGATCGACACTGGCGATGTATACGTCCACTTCGTCCCCCACGTTGATCTTCGCCGCCATGTTCTCGGAGACGGTGGTGTTGACCACGAGAGAATCGATGTTGGCGACGGAGCCTGCCACGTTGCCGCCCGCGATGCTGCCGGCGGAGACGGAAAGGCTCGTAACATAGCCTGTGATGGGAGACGTTACGGTATAGTTGCTGATGACTTCCGCCACCTGGTTGTAGGATTCCTTGGCGGACAGATACTGGGTCTTGACGGACTCCAGATCCTGTGCGGATACGGCGCCCTCGTTATAGAGGGTCTGCATCCGGTCGTAGGCGGACTGGGCCGCCTCTACGCCGACTTTTGCCTGATTGAGCTGCGCTGCGACGGAGGAACTGTCGATGGTGAACAGCGTCTGACCCTTGGACACCTTGTCTCCTACGCTGACGTAGACCTGGGTCACCTGCCCCTGCGCCAGAGGCACGATGGCGACCTCCTCCACCGGTTCCAGACGGCCGGTAACGGGAGCCTGCTCCGAGATGTCCTCCAGGAGAGCCTGCTCCACCATGACGTTGACGCTTTCCACAGGCACCTCTGCCTCCGGGCGGTTCAGATACTGATACACTCTATATCCGAAGAAAGCGACCAGGCCGAGCGCGATCAGCACCGCGACGATCCGGCCGGCACCGGGCCCTTTTCTGTCTTGCTTTTCCTGCATGGTCCCGTTCTCTCTGTTCTCTTGTTCCATATATTTCTGGTCCTTTTCCTGCCTCAAAAAGGGCATAATAATTCACCATTAATAATAGCGCAAGGGCCTTGCATTTGCAAGGAGAACTGAGTATACTAGACAGGGTGTGTAATCCTTAAAATTTCAAGTGTTTTAAAGGAACGGTATCCTATGAAAAAATTGCTGTTTATCATCAATCCCGTGGCGGGAAAAAAGCATGCGGGATCTTCCATGTACAATGTCGTCAAACGGTTCTGCGACGCGGGGTATCTGGTCACGATCGCCGTTACGCAGTATAAGGGTCACGGAAAGGAACTGGCAAAAGCGGCGGCGGACGAAGGCTTCGACCTGGTGGTCTGCACCGGCGGCGACGGAACCCTCAACGAGGTCACGTCCGGCATCGTGGAAGGCGGAAAATATATGCCCTTCGGCTACCTGCCGGCGGGAAGCACGAACGATTTCGCCCGGACCCTGGGCATCTCCACCATCCCCCTCAAGGCCACGGAGCACATCATCCAGGAAAAACCGAAGACGCTGGATATGGGCAACTTCAACGACGGCCAGCAGCACTTCATCTACATCGCCTCCTTCGGCGCCTTTACAGAAGTCTCCTACAGCGCTTCCCAGACCGCCAAGAACCGCTTCGGCCATCTGGCATATCTGTACGAAGGCATCAAGGATATGACCCATCTGCGGGCCTACAACGTCACCGTCAAGGCAGACGGAGACCGGACCTACAAGGGCCGCTACATCTTCGGCTGCGTTACGAACACCCGCTCCATCGCGGGGCTCATCAAGCTGTACGACAAGAAGGTGGACTTAAACGACGGCATGTTCGAAGTCATGCTGGTCAAGGAGCCCAAAGACCCCATCGACTTCAGCAACATCATCCTCGGTCTCTCGACCACCGTGCAGGGCAACGAGATGTTCGACTACTTCCGGGCATCCGACCTGACGTTCACGATGGACAAAAATGCGCCCTGGACCGTGGACGGCGAAGAAGCGAAGTCGGACAAGGTCATCCACCTCACCAACATGAAGGAAGCCCTTACGATCTATAAATAGTCCAAGACAGCAAAAAACCGGCAGATGCCGGTTTTTTTATTGCATGTCTATCGTTTCTTATTCCGCCAGCAGAGCTTCCAATTGGGCTTTCGCCTGCATCAGCTGTTCCATCAGCGGGCCGTAGTCCGTCTCCGTGCGGCTGCGCAGCAGCTCACACATCTCGTTTGCAGGCGTAAACAGCGGCGTCAGGGCCAGGTTGCCCAAAACGCCCTTTAACGCGTGCGCCGCTTCGAATGCGTCGTCCAGTTCTTCCATAACCACCGCGATCTCCAGCTTTTCGAAATTGGGGTCTTTCGCCGCCATGCCGATCAGCCGGAAATAAAACGCCTCGTTATTCATGCAGCGGCCCAGCCCCTCTTCCGTGTTGGCGCCGAACGCCTTTAACTTTTCGATCGTCATCATTCCAACAGCTCCTTGATAAATCCTTCAAACTCTTCTGCAGATACGGGTTTCGAGAAATAGTAGCCCTGTACGACATGGCAGCCCATGGACCGGAGCAGGTCGACCTGATCCTGGGTCTCCACGCCCTCCGCCACCACCGGGACTTCCAGATACCGCGCGATGTCGATCATCAATTCGATGATGCGGTTGTTCTTGGACTCCTTGCGATGCATGTTGCGGATGAAGTTCATATCCAGCTTCAGGGCGTCGATGGGCAGCGTGGAGATCATGTTCAAGGACGAATAGCCGGAGCCGAAGTCGTCCATCTCCACAGAGAACCCTTCCTCCCGCAGCTGGCCCACCACGGCCAGCAGCTGCTCGGAGTCCTCCGTATAGGCGGATTCCGTGATCTCCAGGTAGTAATCCTGGGGCTTCAGCTGATATTTCGTCATCAGATTCTTAAAATTCGACACGAAATCCGGCGCGTAGACGTCGATCCGCGATACGTTGACGGAGACAGGCAGCGTTATGCCGAATTTTTCTCTCCAGGCGCATATCTGCGCGGCCGCTTCCTCCCAGACGAAACGGTCCACCTTCTGGATGAGGCCCTTATCCTCGAACAGCGGGATAAAGACGCCGGGGCTCACCATCCCGAATTCCGGGTGGTTCCAGCGCACCAGCGCTTCGGCGCTGCAGAGCACCGGTTTCTCTCCCGTAATATCGTATTTCGGCTGATAGAAGATCCGGAACTGCCGTTCCGCCACAGCGGTATCCAGACTTTCGATGAGGCTCTCCTCCATCAGTTCCTTCTCCCGCAGGGAGTTATCGTAATAGGCAACAAATTTTGTGTAGCTGCTGCGGATCGTATCGGCCGCCTGTTTGGCGCGGTCGAACCGGCGCTCGATCTTAACGTCTCTGTCTACGTTGGGATAGATGCCGATCCGCACCTTCACCTTGTTGCTGTTGGTCGCCTTGCCTTCCAGCAATCCCCTGCCCAGCATGTCGCGTATCGAATCGTAATCTGCCCCGCTGGGATAGTACAGCAGAAAGCTGTCCGCATCCATGCGTCCGGCGATGCCGCCGTTTTCTGCCATCAGTTCGCGCACTTTATTGCCGATGGCGCTCAGTACATGATCGCCGTAATCCCAGCCGTACAGCTCGTTGAGCAGATGGAAATGGTTGATGTTGAGAGCGACCGCGTCCATCTTCTTGGCCGGATGGTGCATGTCGTACTGCTCCACGTAGCGGTAGAAGAATTCCCGGTTGAAGAGACTGGTGAGCGGGTCGCGCTCGGTGTTCTGAATGATGTCCTTATCTTCTGCCAGCTCGATGGTGCGCTGGATGCGCGCCAGAATGACTTCGGGCTGCTCGAAGGGCTTCGCGATAAAGTCCGACGCGCCGCTGCGCAGGCTGGCGACCTCCGCCGACCGCTCCGACGTAAGGACGATATAGGGGATATGCTCCAGTTCCGGGTCGGTCCGCAGGATCTCCATCAGCTGGAAGCCGTCCAGTTTCGGCATCATCAGGTCCAGCAGCACGAGAGAGAGTGTGTGGGAGTTCTCCCGGATCTTCTGTAGTGCATCTTCCCCGTCCTCTGCATACAGGACGACGTAATCCGAGGCCAGCATAAAACCGAGCATCTCGCGGTTGATGACTTCGTCGTCGACTACGAGGACCTGGCGCTTACCGAATTCGCTGTAATACTTTTCGTGACTTTTTAACATGGGTCTGTCTCCTCTTTCAAGAGAGAACTATTCATAAAACGCGAGCCCGTTGCGGCCTGCATTTTTGACTTTGTAAAGGGCGGTATCCGCATCCTGGTAGATATCTTCCGTGGGATTTTCCCGGTCCGGGAAGGCGACGCCCACGCTGATGGTGATCCCGGGAACGCCGTTCTCCGCCTCCTTCAGCTGCGCCTGCGCCAGTTCGATCTTCCGCTGCACCAGAGCTTTCAGGTGGGAGCCGGAATGCATCATGAGCACGGCGAACTCGTCTCCGCCGATGCGGCAGACGCAGTCTTCGGAACGGAAACTCGCCCGGAAGACCTTGGCGGCGCGCTTCAGAAGCTGATCGCCCGTCTCGTGACCATAGGTATCGTTCACTTCTTTGAAGTAGTCGATATCGATGAGGATCATGGCCGTGGTGGCAGGGTCACAATCGTTGCGCACTCTTTCGAACATCGCCCGGTTGCCCAGACCCGTGAGTGCATCGTGCGACGCCTCATAGGACAGGGTCTCCTGCTCTTTGCGCGAGGACTCGTACAGATCGTTGTAGGTCTGCGCCAGATACCGCATCTCCGACGATCCCGTCACCGGGAAGAGCTCATTTTTACGGATGTGCCGGATGCCTTGGTTGAGCGGATCGATGATGAGCTTCGCTGTGAGGATCACCATAAAGAGAACGGAGAGCAGCAGAAGGAAAATGCAGATCGTGAGTCGGCGGATGACCTCCCGGAAATGGGCTGCGCTCTGCCGCTGACTGTTCCGCGCATCCGAGACGAGGGCACCGGCGCACAGGTCCACGTCCCGGCGAATGTTATTCTTATACCGCTGATACTCGTCGTTGAAGACCAGATCGATCGCTATGCTTCGCTTGGATTCATCGCTGAGCCAGGCATGCCGCGGACGTATCGTTACGTTCTGCAGTTCCTCCGGGAAATCGTTGATATCCATCCCGTTTGCGTCGATCGTAAGCCGCATGGCGTAGTACTCGATCTCCATCAGGTTGTTGGAATACCAGAGCGCCTCTTCCAGATAGCGGTGCGTTTCCGTGCCGGCCAGCGTCTTCTCCATCGTATCCAGCGCATTGTCCCTGCGGCGGGACACTTTCGCCTCTTCGAAATAGTCGTCCACGAAGGAGGGATCTGCCGTAACGACAAAGCCCTGCACGCTCTCCGTCAGGTAATCGGATGCCGACATCAGATTCTGGGTGCTCGTTTCCAGTTCGATATACTGGTCGGTCGCCTTCTGCAGGATATCGTAGCCCTCCATGACGCTGTACGTAGCGTACAGGAGAAGGACGGCAAGAAGAATCGCAACGGCCATCATGATCAGATGCATCCGCTGGATGGAAATGCTTTTCTTGCTGTTGTCTTTGCTGTTCTGGTCCATACTTGCCACATTTGTGGGAACTAGCCCAATCTCTTCACCATGTTCTCGTAATTTGCGCAGGCCATCAGCGCCGTCTCGCGGCTGATGCGCCCTTCTTTATAGAGTTTTAACAGACTGCCGTCCATGGTGCACATGCCGTCCGCGCCGCCCGCCTGCATGGCGGACTCGAGCTGATGGAGCTTGTCTTCGCGGATCATGTTCTGGATGGCCGTCGTGGATTTCATGATCTCGAATACGGGGATGAGATTGCCTTCCACCGAAGGCACCAGCTGCTGGCAGACGATGCCCTTGAGCATCTGCGCCAACTGGATCTTCACCTGCTGCTGCTGATTCGCCGGGAAAACGTCCAGGATGCGGTTGATCGTGTTCGCCGCGCTGCTGGTGTGCAGCGTGGACAGGAGCAGCACGCCGGTCTCCGCCGACGTAATGGCGGAGGAGATGGTGTCGTAATCCCGCATCTCGCCCAGCAGAATAACGTCCGGACTCTCCCGCAGCGCACTGCGCAGAGACTCCATATACCCCGGCGTATCGATGGAGATCTCCCGCTGGGTAACGATGGACTTCTTATGCTGATGGATGTATTCGATGGGGTCTTCCATCGTGATGATATGAGCTTCCCTGGTGTGGTTGATCCGGTCGATGAGGCAGGCCAGCGTCGTAGATTTGCCGCTTCCGGCGGAACCGGTGATGAGCACCAGGCCCTTTTTCGTATCCGCCAGAGAGAGCACGCTCTCGGGGATGCTGAGGGCGGCGGGATCGGGCAGGCCGAACCGGATGACCCGGATCACGGCAGCCAGGGATCCGCGCTGGCGGAAGATGTTGACCCGGAAGCGGCCTACGCCGTTCAGGGCGAAGGAGAAGTCGTCGTCCAGACCCTTCTCCAGATTGGTCTTCGCCCGCCTGCTGATCTCGTAGATATCGTCCACGCAGAGGCGGATGTCATCCGGCAGCATCTTCGGGCGGTCCATGCGCTCCTGGGAATTGCCGATCTTATAGGTGATGGGAAGGCCCGCCACCACGAAGATATCCTTTACGTCCCGAACGACGGAATGTTCCAGGATCGTCCGGATATCCATCGGATTATAGGCTTTGTTTGCATCCATTTGCTATTCTCCCGTCCAGATATTATCCAGATCCGTATCTTCTTCCCAATCCCGCAGGAACTTCCAGGATGTAATGCCGTAAGCGCCCTGCGCGTTCTGTTTAAGTTCGATTTGCAGGCTGAGCCCGTTTTCGTTTTCGATCGTCTCCGTTACGAGGGGAAGTCCGGACTGCAGATCGTTTCCGCTGCAGACGTCCGCAACGAACTGCTGCCCTTCCGCTTCCAGGGCGTAGCGTTCCTGTACGGTATCCGCGTAGCGCTGCGCCAGCCGCAGATCCGCCTGTCCTGTCGTAAAGGAAAGCACCGCCAGGATCGTAAGGCAGATGCTGATGACCGCCAGGAGCAGAGCCAGGGGTCCGAGCCTTATGGGTACGTGTTTCATGGCCGCACCTCCTGAATGTAGACAGCCGTATCCAGGCTGTAGATGTCCTCTTCAGAACCAGGTCTTCTTACGGAGATGGTTCCTTTTGCGAGAACGGAATCGCCGGAAGCAGTGCTCGGATCCGCATCCCACGAGATGATCAGCCTATAGGCGGCATTTTCTTCTGCAACGGGGTTTAAAGCATCGTCGTAATAGGCAAAGATGATCGCCGGAAGCCGGTCTTTCGGGGGAACGGGGTACTGAGAGGACGTCGATGCCAGGGTCACGTTGCCCTCGTCCAGGATATCCGCCAGTTCCGCCGGGCCTTCCGCCGCCGCAAACGCTTCTGCGCCGGTCTCCGCCAGACGCACCGCGTTCGTCAGGTCCTGTGCCCGGGAGGACTCCCGTTTGCCCAGACCAAACACGTTCGTCAGCATCAGGATGACGAGGACGAACGAGACGATAAGCAGCAGCGTTTCGATATAGAAGGCGGTGATGTGCTCGTGTTTGCTCTTCATAGCACGCCTCCTTGGCTGCGAAGGCGGATGAGGCTGCGTCCGGCGTCCGTCGTGACTGCCAGCAGCCCTTCTGTCAGTTCCTCCACCGTAAAGACGGAAGTCTGCCCGATGATCTGAGCGTTTTCGGGGTCAAGCGCAGCCCCGGTCTCGGCGTAATCCTCCACCAGATTCCCATGGGAGAGATAGAGCCGCGACGCGTAGCCGCTCTCTTCGTCTGCGATCACGAGGACCGTGTTTCCGTCCTCCTCGCGGATGCGCACGCATCCGGTCTGGTCGCTGCCCTTGATGCAGGTGGAGACATAGGAAAGCAGCACGCGGCTGTCGTTGTTCGCATGCTGAGCCGCCACGGCGTTCCGGTAATTCTGGGCGCCGAATACGACCAGCAGGAAAAAGCCGAGCAGGAACAGCGCAGCAATGCCGATGGAATATAATCCTAATGGACTTTTCTGATCTTCTTTAAAAGTCATGCGTTCTGAGAGATCTTCCGTTTATTTTTCGATCACGTTGATGGTGGGAGGCACGTTCGATGCGAAAGCCTCGTACACCACGTAGTAGTTGTCCGTGTTCACCTGCAGCCCGTAATGATCCTGCAGATACGCCAGATCCGGCGGGTATACGCCCTCTACGACGTAACACTGCAGCGCGCTGCGTCGGATCGCGTCGCGGATGGCTGTAACGGTCTCTTCGTCCAGATCCTTGCCGCTCCCGGAAAATGCAAAATACCCGCACGCCAAAACGAGGGCGCACAGGACGATGAGAAGGATATTTCTTTGTTTATGGGAGACCCTGTCCTGATACATACGTTATCCTACGGAATTCATCATGCCGATGAGGGGCAGCATGACGCTCAGCAGCGACAGCCCCACCGTGACCATTAGAATGCCGGAAAGCAGCGGATCCACAAAGCCTACCAGGCGGTCCACTTCGTTCGAGCAGTTTTCCTCCAGCAGATCGGTGAGCCTCTCCAGCACGTTTTCCAGATTGCCGCTGCGTTCGCCTGCCAGCAGCATGCGGCCGTAAGTGGGCTCGAACAGTTCCTCGTCGTAGGCAGCCTGGGCGATGCTGTGGCCTTCCAGCATGCCGGATGCGACACGCTTGAGTTTCTCCTCCACAGGACCGTAATCCGCCATGGGAATGCTCTTGTCTACGGCTTCGTCCTGCATGTCGCCGCTGGCGATAAAGGTAGCCAGAGCCGACGTGAACCGGAACATGGCCATGTTCTCCAGGATGGACGCGCAGACGGGGGACTTCCTCAGCAGCGCTTCCACGGATTCCCGTTTGCCGCCTTTCCACATCCTGTAGCCGATCAGCAGCGCCGCTGCGATGATGATGAGCGCGATAAGCGCGATCCAGCAGAACACGTAGGCCCAGCGGACATAGCCGTAGGACGACGCGGCGAGGCTGCCCGTCAGTCTCTCGTAGACCGCGGAGAACGACGGCAGCACCATGCGGATCATCACCGCGAGAAGCACGATGATGAGCAGGATCATGACCGCCGGATACGTAACGGCATTCTTCAGCTTTTCGGAGATGGTCTTCTGATCCGCGTAATAGCGGGCCAGCCGGAACAGGATTCCCTCCAGTTTGCCGGACGTCTCGCCGGCCTCGACCATCTGCAGCGCGTAATCAGGGAAAATGCCGCTTGCCTTCATGGCAGCGGCTAACCCTTCTCCATTATCCACGTGCTCCTTTATGACCGCCAATCCGGATTCCAGAACGCCGCCGGTCTTCGTCCTGCCGTGCTGCAGCAGGTCGACCGCCTCATCCACCTGGATGCCCGAGCGGATCATCATGCCCATGCTTTCGCAAAAGGCGCTTACTCCCATATGATCTAACTGTTTACTCATAGATCGTGATCGCTCCTAATACATGTAAACGTCTTTATAGTTGCCGCCGTCGCCGATGAACTTACCGTCCGCACCGTTGGCGGAGAAGGTCAGGTCCATGCGGGTCCAGTTGCTGGGGTTGATGGAATAGCTCACCGTCACCCAGCCGCTCTCCTTCGTGTAGAACATGTTCCAGGCGTGGTACAGTCCGTCGGGAGAGACGTAGCCGAAGATGACTTTGGTGGGGATGCCCTGGCTGCGGAGCATGGCCGCCGCCAGCGAGGCGTAGTCGAAGCAGATCCCCTTGCCTGTCGCCAGAGTCTCGTCGGGGGTGGGCAGATAGCCGGACTTTACGGTGGCTGCTTTCTGCCGGTCGTACTTGACGGTCTTGCAGACGAATTCGTATATGGCCTTGATCTTCGCCAGATCGTTCGTCATGCCCTTGGTGAGTTCTGCCGCCTTGGCCACGCACCGGGAATCCGCCCGGTAGTTGGCGTAATCGCTGGGGCGCAGGAACGGCTGATACGGGTCCTTCAGAGCAACGTCGCAGACCACGGAGTGGATCTCGGCGTATTTCTTGTCCTGTACGTTCTTCATGATGCGGAACTTGTACTGGCCGTTTCCGCTCTGCAGCGGGAAGATGGACGGCTTTCCGTTGTTTGCCATGTCGTAGTTGTAGGTGGCGTTTCCGCAGATGACCTGGAATTTCAGGCGCTTGTCTGCGGTAGCCGCAACGGCGACATAGCCGTCTGCTACGGAAGAAACGTCGATGAAGGCTGTTCCCTTTGCGACCGCTTTGGTCTGGTCGTACTGTGACCCGAGGAAACCGGAGGAAGAGGTATCGGAGACCTGCACGCCGGGTGCGTTGTCCGCCACTTCCACAGCGCTTTCGCTGAGGACCTGCGGGGTCTGGATATTCGTTTTTTCCGCTCCGCTGGAGCAGGCTGTCGATGCCAGAAGGATCGTCAGTGTTATGCAGAGCAGTCTCGCTTTTCTGATCGCCATGATGCGTCTTCCTTTCCTTGATTAGTATTATACAAGATTCCTGCAAATTATGCCATAGATGTGCGGTTCACTCTTTAGACGCAAATGAAAGGGGGACGGTTCCCCGTCCCTGAACCTGTCAAGCAAAAGTAGACACAAATAAAAAACGTCAGAAGCCCTGGTCCAGTTTGAACTGGACGGGGCTTTTGTATTGCAAGGCTGCAGCAGGCCGTTGATTGTTGTAGTAATCCACATATTCATTCAACAACT
>JAGAHX010000023.1 GCA_017626845.1 Bacillota bacterium | reverse complement strand
GTTATGCGTTCGGATAATCGGAAATTACTAAGTCTATGGGTGGCGCAATTTATGCTTTACCGAGCTGAAAACTAAAAACCAGGAAAAGCAAGACCGTTGCAACCAAGTGAATTGGTGCAACGGTCTTTGTCTTCAGTCTGACCAGCCGTAAAGGCTGGTCTTCGTTGATGGTCCGAGTGGCGGGACTTACGCCGCGCTGCGCGCGGCTGAGGCTTCTCGCGCTCCCCTTTCGGTCGCGCTCGAACGCTCGCTGTTCGAATGCCCACCGGGCATTCTCACGACGCTCGCGCCCTCCCGGGTTCAAGTCCCGCTTTCATCGTATGCAAAACAAAACGGAGGGTTTTACCCTCCGATTTGTTTTGATGGTCCGAGTGGCGGGACTTGAACCCACGGCCTCTTGACCCCCAGTCAAGCACGCTACCAAACTGCGCTACACCCGGATATGTACAGCCATGCTGCACACTTATAAAAAAATTGGAGCGGAAGACGAGATTCGAACTCGCGACCCTCGCCTTGGCAAGGCGATGCTCTACCCCTGAGCCACTTCCGCATGTCTGCCATTTCTGTCGGCGACGCATATTAGTATAGCAAAAGATATTTATCATTTCAAGTAATTTTTTTAGATTTTCTGAGCAACTTGTGTTATACTATCAAAGTACCATGTATCCGTAGCCCAGCTGGATAGAGCGTTGGACTCCGACTCCAAAGGCCGCAGGTTCGAATCCTGTCGGATACACCAGAGAAAAAGCGATCCCGGAAGCGTCAGCTGCCGGGATCGTTTTTTCTCGAGTTATTATCGGTAGGATTCGAACCGTAAAGGTTCACGCGAAGCCGCCTCCCCTACTTCCAACTGTCTAAAATCGTCTGCGCGGTCTCGCGGATCTGGCTTTCCGACGCATTACGTTCCATCCAGGGATGATACAGCAGGTTGACGACGGCCCAGTCCAGTTCCGACGGCCAGTCGCAGTCGTTGCGGTTCTGGTCGAAGATGCTGTAATAGCCGTATTCCGGATCGTTCAGCAGACCCAGCCCCTGGATGAATTCCTCCGCGATCACGGAGTTGCGGTCGCGCCTTGGCCAGGCATCGTTCGAGATCCAGATGTTCGTTGCGGTCAGCTCGCCCATGTACGTACCCTGGTCGTAATACCAGACGCTGGCATATCCCCAGCTGCCGGACGGCACCCGCAGATTGAAATACTGCTCATAGGAGGCCTGGTCCGAGAACATGATCTTAATGTCTGCCTGGTTCACATCCGCCGTCTCCGTCAGATCCGGGCAGCCCACGATCTCGTTCAGTTCCGCGACTAGCGACCTCACCTGGGCTTTGTCATCCTCATCCGGTGTTCCCATAAAGCAGTACTTCCGGGGCTGCTCGTAGCGCATCAGATACCCCCGGTAGCCTTCGTATTCGCTGTACATGGCGACTTCGACAAAGTACTGGACGACCTGTGCGTCGGAATACCCGGAGACCGCCTGCGGCGCCTGGATATGGGAGGCAATATGGTCAAATGTAAGGGTCAGCGCGTCGTCTTCCGACAGGCCGTAGACCGGCGCCGCACCCGCCAGAAGCAGGCATAGACACAAGCACAGGCTTGTGAGCCTCAGTTTTCTACCGTGTCTCATAGGATCCTCCCGGGTCACTGCTTTACCGTCTGCGGGATAAGGCCGGTGTGGTACGCCTCCAGCAGCATCTTGAGCCCGTCGATCTTCTCCTGGATCTCCGCGCCCTGATCCGTATCCTTGTTGAGCATGCGGATGGAGATATCCTCTCTGGCCACCTGCGTAGAGTGGATGTCCAGCTCCTGCTGCACGGCTTTCGCCTTGGATTCGAAGGCCTCGTGGGCCGTAAGGATAAAGCCGTAGGAGTTCTGGATGAGAGAGTAGCCCGCGATGCCCGTCGTCTTCTGATACGGTTTTGCGAAACCACCGTCGATGCAGATCGCTCTGCCGTTTGCCTTAATGGGATTGGCGCCCTTCTTGACCGGCATGTGGCCGTTGATGATGATGCCGTTGACCGTATCGCAGCCGAAATCCGCCAGGATATGCTCTACGATGGCTTCCGCGCCGGGCTTTTCGATCAGTTTGTAATAGGGGTTCTTCGCCTCGACCCAGGTGCTCTCGTCCTCTACGAACAGACGCTCGAAGGTCGTGATCTTTTTCTTGCCGAACAGCGGCGATTTATAGCCGCACCACAGGTACCAGAAGAAGTCGATGCCCCGCTGCTTGTTCTTGTCCGAAGCTTTGCCGAAGTAGCCGGTGCGCACCAGCCGGTCGGCGTAGTCGAACCATTCCTTGCCGCTCATGTAGCCGTCGGAGGTCAGGATGTTGTCGAACTTGCCGTCGTCCGTCAGGGGCATGCAGCCGTGGAACAGCAAGTTGCCGTTGACGCACTTGTACAGGCTGCCCTTCGCGAACAGGAACTGCACGTGGTCTTGCAGCAGCTCGCTCTCCAGGAAGGCCCGCTGCAGACGGTCCATGACGGCCGCCTCCTCGTCCGACAGCTTATACGGATCCGCCGGATCGATGGTCGGGAAGAAGGTGTTGTTCATCGGATATTCCTTGCCGTCGATGGTGACGGTGTACTTTTCGTAATCCACCTTATCCAGCAGCCGCAGGGCATCCATCTCGTAGTACGGATGCTTTTCGATCAGCTGGCCCTCGAGCTTAAACTGCATGATGGCGATCGCCTTCGAGATCTTGGACAGCGATGCCAGGTCCGCATCGTACATGGCGTCCTTCGTGGAAGCCACGGCCTTGAAATTCGGGCAGGGGTCGTTGCCGTAGGTGTTCATGGCGAAGGTCACCAGGGGCCGCAGCGAGATGCCGTAGCCCACTTCCAGCGTATGCAGGTTGTCGTAGCGGGTGCAGATACGGATGACATTGGCGATGCAGGCCTTGTTGCCCGCCGCTGCGCCCATCCAGAGGATGTCGTGGTTGCCCCACTGGATGTCGACGCTGTGATAATTTTTCAGGATATCCAGCACCACGTCTCCGCCCGGGCCTCTGTCGTACACGTCGCCCAGGATGTGGAGCTTAAAAATGGACAGTTTCGAGATCAGTTTGCAGATGCTGATGATAAAATCGTCCGCGGCGTCCACTTCGATGATGGATTCGATGATGTTCTTGCGGTGGTCACCCCGGCCCAGGGCCACGCTGTTTGACCCGTACAGCAGCTCCTCGATGATGTAGGCGTATTCCTTGTCCAGGCGGCGCCGCACGTAGGAGCGGGTGTATTTGAACGTGACCAGTTCCAGCAGCTTGATGAGTCTGGTAAGGGTCTGGAAATAGAAGTCGTGGTATTCGCCGTCCAGCTGTTCTTTGATGATCTCCAGCTTTTCCTCCGGATAGTAGACCAGCGTTGCCAGCGAGCGGCGCTCTTCCGGTGTCATGTCCGTAAAGGTCTCGTCGATCTTCAGTTTGATGGTACCGGAGGCGTTGCGCAGGATGTGATTGAAAGATTCGTATTCTCCGTGGATATCGGAAAGGAAGTGTTCGGTGCCTTTGGGAAGGTTCTGGATGGCGGTAAGGTTGATGATCTCTGCAGAAGCGGCGGAAACGGTGCCGTATTCTTCTGCCAGGAGCTTCAGATACTTCAGCTCAGCCTTTGAAAAATTCATATTGTCCTCCGCAGCCCGTAACGAGGGCTATATACATAGTTAGTATACCATACCCCGCAGAGGCAGTTGCACCTTTTTCTGAGGCGGTTTTTGTGCTATACTATTTCAGTTGAAAGGCAGAAATCATGATTCGCATTTATCCGACACAGTTCCAAGGACATATCAAAGCACCGGCCTCCAAAGCGCATGCGCAGAGGCTTTTGTTTGCGTCTGCCCTGACGAATACGGCGACGCTCATCAAGAACGTGCCGGAATGCGACGACATCGATACGACGCTGCAGTGCCTGCTGGATTTCGGCTGCACCGTGGAAAAGCACGGCGAAACGGAGATCAAGATCTTCCCCTTCGTCAAGACCAACCCGGTCCCCTCTGCAGAATTCGACTTCCGGCAGAGCGGCACGACCGCCCATCTGGCCATTCCTCTGGCTGCGGCCTTCGGCATCCGCGCTGACTGCAGAGCCAGCGGCACCCTGGTCAAGAGGCCCCTCATTTCCCTTTCGAGCCGCATGGCGCTCCGCGGGGTCAAATTCAGCAGTTTTAACCTGCCCCTTTCCATGAGCGGCATGCTGCAGCCCGGAGAGTACGTGTTCCCCGGAAACGAGGGTTCCCAGTACATTTCCGGCGCGCTGATGGCGCTTCCCATCCTGCGGGACGACAGCATCATCCGCCTGTCCTCTCCCCTGGTGGACGGCACCTTCATCGACGTCACCTTGGATACGATGGAAGATTTCGGCATCCGGGTGGACGTGGACGAGGAAGGCTTCCACATTCCCGGCAGACAGTTCTACAAGAGCCCGGGCAAGACCGTCGTGGAGAACGACTGGGGACTGGGCGCCATGTGGGCCTGCGCGGGATGCCTCTCCCGGGACGAGGAGAACCCGGTCATCGTAGACGATCTGCCCGCCCGCACGGTGCAGATGTACCGCAGCTTTAAGAACGTCATGTCCCTGCTGCGCTACGACGTAAAATATCTCAACGTGGACGCGTCGGAAACGCCCAACCTGGCCTGCCTGTACGCCATCATCGCGGCGTCCAAAGGCTCCGGCATGGATATCACCGGCGTGCCCCAGCTGCGGTTCAAGGAAACGAACCGGCTGAAAGCGGTCAGCGAATGCATCCGAGCCCTGGGCGCTACGGCGCATGCGACAGACGACGGCATCCATATCGAAGAGCGGGAGCACTTCGATTATCCGGAAGACGTAAAACTGGACTGCAAAGGCGACCCCTGGATCTTCATGTCCCTCGCTTTGGCTGCCGGATGTCTTCCCAAACCCATCCTTCTGGACGACGAGCACTGCGCCGAAAAGGTGTACCGCCACTTCCTGCGGGACTACCGTTCGCTGGGCGGAAAATACGAGATTCTGTAATTGACAACCCCCTCCCCCGGGGGTTATATTTATGTCAGCAAAAATATTCTTTAAGTTGGTACAGAGAGACCGACAAGATCAATATCGGTGCACCCTATTTTCCTGTGTGCAGAAAGCGAATTCGTCTTGCCGGTCGGCAAGGCATTTTTTATGCCGGAAAGAAGCTCCATGGAATTCAAAGCAACCCTCATGAACGAAGAAGACGTACGCCGCGCGCTCAAACGCATGGCGCACCAGATCATCGAAAAGAATGAAGGGTGCGAAGGACTGGTGCTTCTCGGGATCAAGACCCGGGGCGTCCCCCTGGCCTGCCAGCTCGCATCCTTCATCCGGGAGATCGAAGGCGCCAGCGTGCCGGTCGGAGAACTGGATATCACCCATTACCGCGACGATCTGAGCGAGATCACGGAAGACCCCGTGTACAGCAAAGCCCCTTCTCAGGTGGAAGTGGAGAAGAAGATCGTCGTGCTGGTGGACGACGTCATCTACACAGGACGCACGGCGAGAGCGGCGCTGGACGCCGTTTCCGCCATCGGCAGAGCATCCCGCATCCAGCTTGCCGTGCTGGTGGACCGGGGTCACCGGGAACTTCCCATCCGGCCCGATTACGTCGGCAAGAACGTGCCTACCGCCAAAAGCGAAGTCGTATCCGTCCTGATGGAAGAGACGGACGGACGCACCGGAGTCGATCTGTACGAAAATCGGTAAAAGGAGAGCATTATGAACAACCAGAACGGCGCTATCTACAACGCCAGAGAACTGGGACCGGGCAAATACTTCGTCCTGGGCCTGCAGCACCTGTTCGCCATGTTCGGCGCGACGGTGCTCGTGCCCATCCTTACAGGCCTCAGCGTTTCCGCGACCCTGCTGTTCGCAGGTTTTGCGACACTATTCTGCCATTTCGTCACCGGAAGGAAAGTGCCGGTATTCCTCGGTTCTTCCTTCGCCTTCCTGGGCGGCTACTTTGCGGTGAAAGCCATGGCTGTAGAATCGGGCTACACCGAGTCTCAAGGCCTCGTTTATGCGAGCGTAGGCATCGCCTGCGCAGGAATGATGTATCTGATCCTGGCGCTCATCTGCAAAGCCATTGGCGCGCACAAGGTTATGCGGTTCTTCCCGCCCGTGGTCACCGGCCCCATCATCATCGCGATCGGTCTGAATCTGGCGCCCTCTGCGCTCAACAACTGTGCGACGAATTGGCCCATCGCCCTGGTCGCGATCGTCGTGGTCATCGTCTGCAATATCTGGGGCAAAGGCATGATCAAGATCATCCCCATTCTGCTCGGCGTACTGGCATCCTATCTCGTTGCTGCATTTACAGGTCATGTCGATTTCAGCGGCGTAGCTTCCGCCAAGTGGATCGGTCTTCCTGTCGCCACAGAAAACACGGTCTTTTCGCTGATCGGCAATGCGGACAGCGGCCTGCTGCTTTCCGCGATCATCACGATCGTTCCCATTGCGTTCGCGACCATGATGGAACACGTGGGCGATATTTCCGCCATCGGCGGCACCGTCGGCAAAGATTTCATCGATGACCCCGGTCTGCACCGCACGCTCATCGGCGACGGTATCGGCACCGCAATCGCGGCGCTGTTTGGCGCTCCCGCGAATACGACCTACGGCGAGAATACCGGCGTTCTGGCGCTCACGAAAGTGTACGATTCGTTCGTCATCGAACTGGCGGCGATCTATGCCATCGTCCTCAGTTTCTGCCCGAAGTTTGCCGCTATCATCACAGCAATGCCCGCAGCCACCATCGGCGGCGTTTCCATCATCCTCTACGGCATGATCTCCGCCATCGGCATCCGCAACATGGTCGAAAACCACGTCAACTTCCAGGAATCCCGCAACATCATCGTAGCAGCCCTGATCATCGGTCTTGCGCTCGGCATCAACTTCTCCGGCGCTCTTGGCGCAACGATCACGCCGGAAGCCGGCAACGCTGCTACCGGCGCCATTACCTTCTACCTCGGACAGATCAAGGTCAGCCTTTCCGGCCTTGCGATCGCATCCATCGTCGGCATCGTGCTCAACGCCATCCTGCCCGGCAAGGACGAAGCCTTCGGCAATGACCCGGACAAGACCCTGGCCAGCAGCTTAGGCAAGTACTAGTACCGGCACGCTCCGGAAAACAGAATACAAAAAACGCAAAAGCCGTGTTTGAACTTCAAACACGGCTTTGTTGATCGTTGAAACGATTTACAGATCTTTCAACTTTCCGAGACACTTTCTGCAGACGTTCTTTCCTTCGAATTGGACGACGTCTGTTGCGTCATTGCAGAATATACAGGCAGGCTGATACTTGCGAAGAATAATATCGTGACCTTCTACAAAGATCTCGATGGGATCGCCCTCGGCCAGGTCGAATGTATTTCTCAGTTCCTTGGGGATGACAATTCTTCCAAGTTGATCTAACTTTCTTACGATTCCCGTTGCTTTCATAGTACCTTTGCTCCCTTTTCAATACCGCACAGAATTAAGTATTGCTACAATCTCAAATATCATTATAGCAAAATAGCAATTTTTGTCAACCAACAATATGCGATAATTTGAATATTTTTTTGCAAGTTTATGCACAGATGTTTATTTTTTATCTTTAGAACGTGTAAGTTTTGCAAGGCCGGCAGCCGCATTCACCAGATTGGTGGCAGCTTTTAATCCGCTCCGGTTGTTCGCGATGACGCCGCTGACATCCGTAACGGAACGGGAAACGTTCGAAATGATGCCCTGCACGCTGTCCAGATCCTCTCTTGCGGTCGTGGAAAGCGCTTCTACGTTCTCCATCGTCTTTGCGAGAGACTTCAGGGTGGGCAGGAGCTTTACAAAGACAACGGCCAGGACTGCGACGGCGATGATCGCCACCACCAACAGAATATAGATCAGGAGCTGCTGAATACTAATCGTGATCATCGTGATACCCTACCTTTCTTATCTGTAATTATGTATTTTTTGGGCATCCTTTGCAAGTGTTGTTTTTACGGTATGTTACAAGTATAATAAGAGTGGAAAAATTCGGAGGTTCATAACTTTGGCAAAATATATTGTAGAACAAAGCGGGCCGCTGCGCGGCGAAGTCACCATTTCCGGCAGCAAGAACGCAGTCCTGCCCATTATGGCAGCTACCCTTCTTTCAGACGGCGTATGCGAGATCAACGACGTGCCCCATCTTCTGGATGTGGACGTCATGTGCGAGATCCTCAGATCGCTGGGGTCCACCGTTACGGAGGACTGGCAGAACCACACGATCGTGGTGCAGCCCGGCAGAGGCAATATTTCCGAGGTTCCCCACGAACTGGTCAAGAAAATGCGTGCATCCATCTTCGTGATGGGTCCCCTTCTGGCAAAGACCGGCTTCGCCAGCATCGCCCTTCCCGGCGGCTGCTCCATCGGAAACCGGCCCATCGATCTGCATAACAAGGGACTCCGCCTTCTCGGCGCGAAGATCCTCACGGGAGACGGCGTCGTAGAGGCATCCGCCCGCTACGGACTGAAAGGCGCGCTGGTCTATCTGGACTTCCCCAGCGTCGGAGCCACGGAGAACATCATGATGGCCGCGACCCTGGCGAGAGGCACGACGACCATCGAAAATGCGGCAGAAGAACCGGAGATCGTCGACCTGGCGAACTTTCTCAACAAGATGGGAGCTAAGATCAAAGGCGCCGGCACGGATACCATCCGCATCGAAGGCGTGGAGACGCTGCACGGCACACGGCACGCCGTCATCCCCGACCGTATCGAGACCGGCACGTTTATGATCGCTGCAGCGATCACCCGGGGCGACGTCCTCATCAAAAACAGCGTGCCCGACCACGTAAGACCCGTTATCGCAAAGCTGCTGGAATGCGGCGCTGCGGTCAACGACGAAGTCGACGGGCTGCGCGTGCGGGGCGATCTGAATCAGCTGGTGGCTACGGACATCAAGACGCTGCCCTATCCCGGCTTCCCGACGGACATGCAGGCTTTATTCATGGCGCTGCTTACGACGGTGGACGGAACGAGCGCCGTCATCGAAACGGTTTTCGAAAACCGCTTTATGCATGCGGCGGAGCTGTCGCGCATGGGTGCGAACATCCGCGTGGAAGGCAGAACCGCCATCGTGCCCGGCAACAAGCATCAGCTCGTCGGGGCACACGTCATTTCCACAGACCTGCGGGCAGGCGCCGCACTGGTGCTGGCAGGACTCGTGGCAAAAGGCAAGACCGAAGTCTCGGAGATCTATCATATTGAGCGCGGCTACGAGAAATTCCATGATAAGCTCACCGCTCTGGGAGCGAAGATCGAACGCGTGGAAGATTAGATAAAAAAGTATAGTGATTGAACGAATGGGGACGGTTCTCTTTCGATCAAAATGATCGTAAGAGAACCGTCCCCATTCGTTCAAGTTGTCGCTGAGAACCGTCCCCGTTTGTTTTATATTCTGTTGTAGATCTTCAGGATCTCTTCGCTGTACGATCCGTCCTCGCTGCGCACGCACAGCACCGGATCCACCAGCAGTTCCTTCCCGCCGCCCCTGGTGGCGGTCACCAGCACGATGTTGGGAGAAGCGCCTGGCTTTGGCGCCACGAGGCGCATCCGCTTCGGTTCCAGACCGCAGTCCCGCAGCGCTTCGAAGATGTCGGGAAGCCGGGACGGACGGTGCACCATTACGAAACGGCCGCCGGGTTTCAGGGCATAGGCGCCTGCCCGGACAAAGTCCGCCAGCGACGCCGTCGTCTCGTGCCGTGCGATATAGGTTGTTTCTTTTCCGGAGACCGGGCCGCGGCCCGCTTCCGCATAGGGCGGGTTGCAGGTGACCGCATCGAATGCCGCTGCCGGCACCAGATCTTCAATTGCCAGCACGTCTCCCTGCAGAAAGATCAGCCGGTCCTCCAGATGGTTATATGCGGCGCTTTGCCGGGCCAGATCTGCCATCCGTTCCTGCACTTCGATGCCGGTAACCGATGCCACGTCGTATTTGCCGATGGCGATCAAGGCGACGGCACCGTTGCCGCTTCCCAGATCCAGCAGGCGTTCGGCTGGTGACGCCTTACAGTAGTCCGCCAGCAGCACCGCGTCGATGCCGTAGGAAAACGTCTCCGGATCCTGCAGCAGCACAAGGCCGCGAAACCCCGTATCGTCCGCACGGATCGCCATGCTATTCCAGATCCAGCAGCGCTGCCTGCTGCTTCAGTTCTTCTTCGGACATGGCGGAGATATCGGCGTCACCGCCGAAACCGCCCTTTTTCTTGCCGCTCTTCTTCGGGAAATTCTTTTCCTGGTTCCGTTTATTCGGAGCACGCTGGATCTCTTCCTTGCCGTAGACGTAATACTCGGTGGACAGCTTTTCCGGCTTATCCTCCGACTTTTCCTCCAGGATCAGGCGGGTCTTGATCTTATTCTCCAGAATGTTGACGTCCGTAACGACCGCTTTACCGTCCCGGGTGGAGATCCGCTCGCCTACGTCCGGCATGCCCTTCTTGAGGTGGCAGTAGGTCTCGTTCTCGTACTGCAGGCAGCACATCAGACGGCCGCAGATGCCGGAGATCTTGATGGGATTGAGAGACAGATTCTGCACTTTTGCCATCTTGATGGAGACCGGTTCGAAATCCGGAAGCCAGGCGTGGCAGCACAGTTCTCTGCCGCAGGAACCGATGCCGCCCATCATCTTGGTCTCGTCGCGCACGCCGATCTGGCGCAGCTCGATGCGCATCTTGAATACGCCGGCCAGGTCCTTGACCAGCTCCCGGAAGTCCACGCGGCCGTCCGCCGTAAAATAGAAGATGACTTTGGAGTTGTCGAAGGTGTACTCCACGTCCACCAGCTTCATCTCCAGGCCGTGCTTATCGATCTTTTCCTGACAGAGCTGCAGGGCTCTGTCCTTCTTTTTCAGGTTCTCCTCGTGGCGCTTCGCGTCGTTCTCGTCCGCCTTGCGCAGGATCGGCTTCAGCGGCGCTACGATCTCCTCTTCCTCCACTTCCATGATGTCCGCGGAGAGGGTCCCGTACTCCACGCCTCTGGCAGTCTCTACGATGACGTTGTCTCCGGCAAAGAGTTCCAGCTCTGCCGGGTCAAAAAAATATACTTTACCGGCGGCTTTGAATCGCACGCCCGCAACTTTTACCATGGTCTCCTCCAATGTATCAGGTCAGATCCAGGCACAGCTTTTTCAGCGTATATCCCGTGTTATAGCCCGCCCGGACGGACCGGATCGCGGCATCTGCAGCGGAAATCGCTCGATCTGCGGCCTGCTGATCTATTTTATCGCATAATTCCCCAAAGAGAGCCCAGTCTGCGCTCAGAGGCGAATTCTGAGCCCCGTAGGGGGATAACAGCGCGTCTCTCGACAGGAGTTGAAACGCCTGCAGGAAGCAGAGCGCCTTTCCCCGGGGGTCATTTTTCTCTTCCAGGATAGACTTTACACAATCCCGTTTATGGTAAAACAACGATTTCTCCGCAAAAAGCCGGAAAAAGTCTCTGGCAACCGCGACGATCGCCTCGTCCGCCTCGAATCCGCCGTCCTCCAGGAAGTATGTGCTGCACCGCGAAACGACAGTGGGCAGCAGCGCATCCTTCTTTTCCGCCAGCAGGATGAGCACGGAATCGCCGGCAGGCTCCTCCAGGGTCTTCAGCAGCTTATTCTGGGCCGCTGTGTTCAGGAGGTGCGCCTCTTCGATCAGGACGACGTGACGCTTTCCGAAGGGCTTCAGCTTTAACTGCTCCTGCAGGTGCTCCACCGCATCCACGCCGATCTGGGTCTTTGCACTGCCGGGCGCCGTCTCCAGATCCAGATACAGAAAGTCCTCGTGATTGCCGTGGTCAAACTTGCGGCAGGACGGACATGTTCCGCAGGCGCCCCCGTCCTCCGGGGTCTCGCACAGGATCGCCCGAGCCAGATCGTTACCGGTCTGCAGCCGGATATCCTTCGTGCCCACAAACAGAAAGGCGTGCACCAGTCTGCCGCTGTTCAGCAAAGACCGCAGCTGCGCCGCGACGGCACTATTCCTGCTCGTTTCTGCGCTGGACATATTCGTCGAACCGTTCCCGGATCTCGGACGCGACCTGTTCGATGCTCCGGGAGGCATCGATACGGACATAACGCTGTGGATAGATCTGTGCTAACTGCAGGTAGCCTTCATAGACCGCGTTGTGGAACGACAGGTCTTCCTGTTCCAGGCGGTCGAGGTCTCTGGCGGCAGCTACTCTGGCCTTGCCCGCAGCAGCCGGCAGGTCCATGAAAAAGGTGATGTCCGGCTGCGTGCCCTGCACGGCGAATTCGTTGATGACCCGCACATCGTCCCCCAGCCCTCTGGCATAGCCCTGATAAGCGATGGAGGAATCCATAAAGCGGTCGCAGAGCACGACGCAGCCCTTTTCCAGGGCAGGCCGGATCTTTTCCGCCACGTGCTGGGCCCGGGAAGCGGCATAGAGCAGCGCCTCGGTGACCCCGTCCATCTCCTTATGGGAAGGATCCAGCAGCAGGCTGCGGATCGCTTCCGAGATCGGCGTTCCGCCCGGCTCCCGCGTGAGCACGACTTCGTAGCCCTTATCCTTACAATATTGTTCCAAAAGGCGGATCTGCGTCGTTTTCCCGCTGCCGTCCGGCCCTTCGAACGTAATGAAAAAACCTTTCAAGAGACTGTCTCTCCTCTATTAAAGACCGCTGTCTCTCGACCTGCGGTATTCTTCTTCAAAACTTTTGCGCTGCTGCTCTTTCGCTAGCTTCGCATCCTTTTTCGCTTTCTTGTCCCGGCTCTCCTGCAGGATGCCGTTCATCAGATCGCCGCACAAACCGAAGCCCAGTACGATCACCGGGATGCTGAGCAGGATCCATAATGCATATCTGGCAATGGTATAGGACATAAAGCCTCCTTAACTAAATAAGTATACCATAAGAAGGGAAAAAGGAAAAGATAACGAAAAAAGCACCCTTGCAGGTGCCATTTTCGAACCGGCGACGTCCTACTTTCCCAGGCAGCTTCCCACCAAGTATCATCGGCGCTAAAGAGCTTAACTACTGTGTTCGGGATGGGAACAGGTGTAACCTCAATGCTATAGTCACCAGATATTCAATTGAAGGATGTACCTTCAAAACTAAACAATGCTTTAAAAACCATTGGTCAAGTGTTCGACCTATTAGTATCGGTCAGCTCAACATGTCGCCATGCTTACACCTCCGACCTATCAACGTGGTAGTCTCCCACGGGTCTTAGCCTTGCGGCAGGAGATCTGTTCTTGTGGGGGGCTTCGCACTTAGATGCTTTCAGCGCTTATCCCGTCCATAGGTAGCTACCCAGCGATGCCCTTGGCAGAACAACTTGTGCACCAGAGCTATGTCCATCCCGGTCCTCTCGTACTAAGGACAGCTCCACTCAACTCTCCGACGCCCACAGCGGATAGGGACC
>JAGAHX010000022.1 GCA_017626845.1 Bacillota bacterium | reverse complement strand
TGCGGGGGACCGCCTTGATTCTTGGAAAGCATTGAAATTCCGCCTTTCTTTGGTACTTTTATTGTACCATATTTCTGGCAGAATGTGGGTTTTTGACATGAGAAAAGGGCCACATTTTGTGACCCTTTGTCTTCAGTCTGACCAGCCTTTACGGCTGGTTTTTTCGTTTGCAAAAAAATTTGGATCGCGGGAACATTTCTTCTTTAGGATCGTCTAAAGAGTGTAAGACAAAAAACAACGCAGGACGTTTCTACAGATACAGAGGAGAAGAAACATGAAGACGATCCAGAAGATAGCACTGCCCCTCGCAGCGGTAGCCCTGATGATGAGCATCTTTCTGCTGACCGCCTTTGCGGACAGCGGATCCCCGGCAGAGGGTCAGACGCTGGTGGCGGTCAGCATCGAGACCGTTGCAGAATTCGAAAAGAGCGAATCTTTCCTTTCTGCAGGTCCCGGGACCTGGGCTCTGATGAACGTCATCCTGGGTGCGGTCACCTTTGTGGCGGCCCTGGCGGCGCTCCGGATCCGGGACGGCAGGGTAAAGGCCATCGCCATCCTGGCAACCGCAGCAGCGATTGCAACCATCGCCCTCACCCAGAACTTCGGAGAGCACGTCATCCTGGCGGACAAGTGGACTATCCTGATGGCAGTCTATGCAGCCGGATGCTCCGCTCTCAACGAGATCAAAACCTCCAGAAAAGCCTAAAGAATAAGCATAAAAAGGAATATAATTACAAAAACAGTCTCGAAAAGCGGCCCTCCTCCAGGCCGCTTTTCCCTTTTTTGTCTTTGTGTTATACTGGTAGGGCAGCTCGCCCGGCGGGCTGCGAACCTGAGAAAACAAAGGAGTTTTTATCTATGACCGTACCCGAAGCAAAAGAAATGTTAGCGGCGCTGCAGCGGAAAATGGCCGCGTATAACCACGCACAGAGCCTGCTGTATTACGACGGATGCACCGCGGCTCCCAAGGAGACCGCCGAGACCCGGGCCAATTCCCTGTCCGTGCTCTCCGAAGAGAGCTATAAGCTGTACACGGGCGAAGAGACCGTGCAGCTGCTGGAATTCCTGGACGCCCATAAAGAAGAACTGAATGAGAAGGAGACCCGCATCGTCTACCTGCTGCTGAAGGATATCCGCAACATGGCGAAGATCCCCATGGATGAGTATGTCGCCTACCAGAAACTGATGGTGAAGGCGGACGACGTCTGGCATACGGCGAAGGAGACCAGCGACTTTGCGCTGTTCGAGCCCTATCTGCAGCAGATCTTCGATACCAATAAGAAATTTGCCGGCTACATCGCCCCGGAGATGGATCCCTACGATTACTGGCTGAACGAATACGAGGAAGGCCTGTCCAAAAAAGTCTGCGACAACTTCTTCGGCACCCTGAAGGAACGCCTGGTTCCCCTTATCCGCAAGGTAGGGGAGATGCCCCAGGTGGACACCGGCTGCATCAAGGGTCACTTTGCGGCAGCGGATCAGGAAAAGCTCGCCTACTGGTGCATGCGTACCATCGGCCTGGACCCCGCCCACATCGCCCTCGCCACGACGGAGCATCCGTTCACCACGAGCCTGGGCAGCCACCAGGACGTGCGCATTACGACCCATTATTATGAGGAGAACGTCAGCTATTCCATGTTCTCCGTCATTCATGAAGGGGGTCACGCGCTGTACGATTCCGGCTCCGCCGAAGACATGGCCTTTACCGCGCTGGACGGCGGCATCTCCATGGGCATCCACGAGAGCCAGAGCCGTTTCTACGAAAATATCCTGGGACGCAGCAAGGTGTTCTGCGGCTACGTTCTGCCCGTGATGAAGGCGCTGTTCCCCCAGATGCTGGACGTTACGGACGAGGCGTTCTTTAAGGCCATCAACGTGGTGGAACCGTCCCTCATCCGCACGGAAGCGGACGAAGTCACGTATTGTCTCCACGTCATGATCCGCTACGAGATCGAGAAGCGGGTGATGGCAGGCGAACTGGCCGTTCACGATATTCCCGCGGAATGGAACCGCATGTACAAGGAATACCTGGGCATCGACGTGCCCGACGACAAGCACGGCTGCCTGCAGGACTCCCACTGGAGCGGCGGCATGGTGGGCTACTTCCCCAGCTACGCCATCGGCAGCGCTTACGGCGCCCAGTTCCTGCAGAAGATGAAGCAGGATCTGGACGTGGATGCGCTCATGGCAAAGGGCGACTTCGCGCCTGTCAACGCCTGGCTGAAGGAACGGGTCTGGCAGTACGGCAGACTGTATACGCCGGCGCAGATCCTGGACAAGGTCCTGGGCGAGCCCTTTGACCCGAAGTATTATCTGGATTATCTCGAAGAAAAGTGCAAGGCCGTCTACGGCTTTTAGGAGAAACTCTATGAAATTTTCTGAAATGCCCTACAGCCGCCCGGATGCGGACGGCATTAAGAAGCAGATCGCGGCGTTCACCGAAAGGCTGAAGGCTGCGAAGACCTACGAAGAGGCGAAAGCCGTCTTCCTGGAGAACGAAGCGCTGGGCGGCCACGTAAACACCCTGGCGCAGCTGGTCTCCATCCGCCACTCCATCGACACCCGGGACAAGTTCTACGATGACGAACAGAAGTGGTGGAACGCGCTGAGTCCGGAACTGCAGGAATACAACCAGGCCTGGACCGCCGCCATGCTGGAAAGCCCCTTCCGCAAGGAATTCGCAGCAGAATACGGCGAACTGATGTTCATCAACGGCGACATGGCTCTCAAGACCTTCAGCCCGGAGATCATCCCGATGCTGCAGGCGGAGAATGACGAGGCGGATGCTTACGAAAAGCTGCTGGCTTCCGCACAGATCCCCTTCGAGGGCGGCATCTATACGCTGTCTCAGATGACCCCATTCAAGAACGACCCGGACGACGCGAGACGCCTTGCTGCCTGGAAAGCGGAAGGGCAGTGGTATAAAGACAACCAGGAAGCTCTGGATGCCCACTACGACAAACTGGTGCACCTGCGCGACGAAATGGGGAAGAAGCTGGGCTACGAAGGCTATACCACCCTGGGCTACTACCGCATGAGCCGCAACTGCTATACGAAGGAAGATGTGGAGAAGTTCCGGGAAAACGTGCGCAAATACATCGTTCCTCTCGCGGATCTCACGTACCGTCAGCAGGCGGAGCGGCTCGGAAAGACCTACCCCATGAGCTATGCGGATAACGCGCTCTCTTTCCGCAGCGGCAATCCCAAGCCCTTCGGCACGCCCCAGCAGATCCTGGCGCACGGTCTGAAGTTCTACAGCGAACTGTCTCCGGAAACGAAAGCGTTCTTTACGACCATGATGGATAACGAGCTGCTGGACATGCTGTCCACGGAGGGCAAGGCCGGCGGCGGCTACTGCACGGAACTGCCGGACTACAAGTGCCCGTTCATCTTCGCGAACTTCAACGGCACCCAGCACGACGTGGAAGTGGTGACCCATGAGGCGGGTCACGCCTTCGAAGTGTGGACGAACCGCGACCGCATCCCCAATGAATATCACTGGCCTTCCATGGAAGCCTGTGAAGTCCACTCCATGAGCATGGAGTTCTTCGCCTGGCCCTGGGAAGAGGGCTTCTTCGGAGAGGATACCCGCAAGTTCTACTACAGCCACCTGGCAGGTGCGCTGCAGTTTATCCCCTACGACACGCTGGTGGACCACTTCCAGCACGAAGTCTACGCCAACCCGGACTGGACTCCGGCGCAAAGACACGCCTGCTGGAAGCAGCTGCAGCAGATCTATATGCCCTGGGTAAAGCTGGATGGAGACATCCCGTTCTACAGCGAAGGCATGGCCTGGCAGAGACAGCACCACATCTACTCCAGCCCGTTCTACTACATCGACTACTGTCTGGCGCAGACCGTTGCGCTGGAATTCTGGGCGCTGATCCAGAAGGACTTCCAGTCTGCCTGGAAGACCTATATGGACTACACCGTACAGGGCGGCAGCGACACGTTTACAAATATGTTAAAGAAGGCCGGCCTGGATACGCCTTTCGACGAGGCGTGCCTGAAGAACGCTTCCGCCGCAGCGAAGCAATGGCTGGATGAATTCGATCTGAATGGAATCGAATAATTGGTTTGTCCCTTCGACAGGCTCAGGGACCGTTACGTGCCCTGAGCCTGTCGAAGGGCAATAGGAAACACTATGGCATTCGGAGACAGAAAGAAAAAGAAATACACGGAATTCATCGAAACGGCGTCCGGCGAAGTCGTCTACGTGGGAAAGCACTGCGTCTACGACCAGAACAACCCGCTTCCCTACAACCGCTACCGCACGGCGCTGGCGCTGTGCTGCACCGGTGCGGCCGTTCTCATCGCTGCGGCAGGGCTTTACCGGGCTCCGGGAATGGACCGCACGCTCTACGTGCTGCTGCCCTATGTCATCCTGCTGGGATTTACGGCGCTCATGTGCTACCGCGGGGCAAAAGTCGTACGGGCTGGCAATCCGCTGCGCGCTTTCGACTACCGCAACGCCCTGGAACCCATGCAGCACTGGGCGCTGGCATCCGCCGTGTTCGCCGCGATCCTGCTGGTGTGCTATTTCGTGCACCTCGTCCGGGCAGGGACCGAAGGCTGTTCCATGGCCGCCGTCGTCAGCTTTCCGCTGATGATCGCGCTCATCGCCGTATCGGATCTGGGACTGCTGTACGTGGTCCGCAAAAACGGATGGCGCGAAGCGGAGGAGGAATAGCTTTTGTACTAAAACAACAAGTTTTTTCTACGTTTATTTGTGAATCTGTTTCATAAAACGAAAAATACGGAGAATGGGAGGGTCAACCCCTCCCATTTCGTTTACTAATAGCAGAAATTGTGTTAATATAACTATAACTGTTTTTGTTATATCTTTAATAGGAGGAAAACAAACAATGGACAAACTAAGAAAGGTGCTCGCACTGATGCTGGCTCTGGCCATGATCTTTGGCCTGGCTGCATGCACCAGCGGCGGCTCCGGCGAACAGGGCGGAACAGACGAGCCCGAGACGAATGAAACTCCTCTGGTAGTAGGATATTCTCCGTTCTCCAGCAAGTTCTCTCCGTTCTTCAGTGAAACCGCGTACGACCAGGACGTCTACGCAATGACCCAGATCAGTCTGCTGAACTCCGACCGTATGGGCGCTGTCGTCGAAAAAGGTATCGAAGGCACGACGATCCCCTACAACGGAACGGATTACACCTACTATGGACCGGCAGACGTAGAGATCACCCAGAACGCAGATGGAACCGTTTATTACGATTTCACCCTGAGAGACGACCTCACCTTCTCCGATGGCACCCCCATCACGATCGATGACGTCATCTTCTCCTACTACGTTCTGTGCGACCCGACCTATGATGGTTCTTCCACGCTGTTTGCACAGCCCATCGAAGGTATGCAGGAATACAGAAGCGGTATGGCTACGCTGTTCAACCTGCTGGTAGAAGCAGGTCCGGACAACACCGACTACACCTTCTGGGATGAAGGAACGCAGTCCGCTTTCTGGGCAGACCTCAATCAGGCAGGCGAAGCTTTCGCACAGGAGATCGTTGATTACTGTGTCGACGCCGGCTATGCCATCAACGTTGCAGAAGCTGCTTCCGCCTGGGGCTTCGACGGCCTGGCAGAAGACGCTACCGCTGCTGACTTCTTCGCTCTGCTGTGCGAAGACTACGGATGGGATCTGGCTTCCATGTCCAGCACCGAATCCGCAGGCAGCTCCCTGTTCGACCTGATGGAAGGCTACGACAACTACACCGTTGGTGTCGTTACCGGTAACTCCGCAGATCACATCTCCGGTATCCAGAAGACCGGCGATTACTCCATGCGCGTTGTTATGTACCAGTTCGACGCTACCGCGATCTACAACCTGGGCGTTTCCATCGCACCGCTGCACTACTACGGCGATCCCGAACAGTTCGACTACGACAACAACATGTTCGGTTTCCCCAAGGGCGACCTCTCCCTCGTAAGAGCGAAGACCACGCAGCCCATGGGTGCAGGCCCCTACAAGTTCAACAAGTTTGAAAACGGCGTTGTTTACTTCGAAGCCAACGAGAACTACTACCTCGGCGCTCCGAAGACCAAGTACGTCAACTTCCAGGAATGCATGTCCGATGACGACAAGCTGAACGGCGTTATCACCGGCACCATCGACATCACCGATCCGTCCTTCTCCACCGACGTCATCGACGCCATCGAGCAGGCTAACGGCGGCGAACTGTCCGGCGCTAAGATCGAGACCAACACCGTTGACAACTTGGGCTACGGCTACATCGGTATCTCTGCAGATCTGATGAACGTCGGCGGCAAGGAAAACAAGGCTTCCGATGCTTCCAAGGCTCTGAGAAAGGCCTTCGGCACCATCTTCAGCGTCTACAGAGACGTAGCAGTCGACTCCTACTACGGAGACAGAGCTGCTGTCATCAACTACCCGATCTCCAACACGTCCTGGGCTGCACCCCAGTCCACCGACGACGGTTATAAGCTGGCGTTCTCCGTCGACGTAGACGGCAACGACATCTACACCTCCGACATGTCCGCAGAGGACAAGTACGCTGCAGCCAAGCAGGCTGCTCTGGGCTTCTTCGAAGCTGCAGGCTACACGGTAGAAAACGGCAAGTGCGTAGCAGCACCCGAAGGCGCTGCTCTGGAATATGAAGTATGGATCCCCGCCGATGGTACCGGCGATCACCCGTCCTTCATGATCCTCACCGAATCCAGAGATGCTCTGGCTGAACTGGGCATCAACCTGGTCATCCGCGACCTCTCCAACTCCTCCGATCTGTGGACCGGTCTGGAAGCAGGCTCCGTACCCATGTGGTGCGCAGCTTGGGGCGCAACGGCTGACCCCGACATGTATCAGATCTACTATGCTGACGTGGAAGGCGGCGGCGCACATGCCGGCGGCTCCAACTACATGTACGACATCGCGGACGCAGACCTCGACCAGATGATCCTGGACGCCAGAATGTCCGCAGACCAGACCTATCGTAAGGCTATGTACAAGGCCTGCCTCGATACCATTATCGACTGGGCTGTCGAGATCCCTGTCTATCAGAGACAGAACGCGATCATCTTCTCTGCTGAGAGAGTCAACCTGGATACCGTTACTCCCGACATCACCACCTTCTATGGCTGGATGAGCGAGATCCAGAACACCGAGCTGAAGTAATCGGCTGAAAGCTTTACAAAGGCTTGTCATTGCGCCAGCAGTGCGAGGGGAGCGATCCCCTCTGCATTGCTGGCACAACTATTATTCTGGAATACGGAGGAACCCCCGTGAAAAAGTATATTTTGAAGAGAGTATTGCTGTCGATCCTCATACTTTTCTTCGTCACTCTCATTATCTACACGCTGATCCGCTGTCTGCCCACATCCTATATCGAAAACATCGCGCGGCAGAAGTCCATGCAGCCCGGCTCCAAGAGCTATGAGGAATGGATGGAACAGCTATCGGCCATGTACAATCTGGATACAGGCATCCTGACTGGCTTCTTCCGCTGGTGGGGTCAGATGCTCCGCGGCAACTTCGGCGACAGCTGGGTCTACACGATCCCCGTTACCGAAGAGTTCAACAAGACCATCTGGCTGAGCTTCGTCATGGGCTTGATCACCATGTTTTTCGAAATCATCATCGCCGTGCCTCTCGGCATCATCGCCGCTACGAAGCAATACAGTAAGACAGACTACACCATCAGCGTCATCGCATTGGCGGGCATCTCTCTGCCCACATTCTTCTTCGCATCGCTTCTTAAGCTGGTATTCTCGGTCAAACTGGGCTGGTTCGACCTGTTCGGCCTCGTGGGCAGAAACTACGAGCAGCTGGACAGCTTCCACCAGTTCCTGGACAAGGCGAACCATCTGGTGCTGCCCTGCGTCACCCTGATCGTGATCAGCATCGGCGGCCTGATGCGCTACACCCGTACGAACATGCTGGAAGTCCTGAATTCGGACTATATCCGTACTGCGAGAGCAAAGGGCCTTTCCGAACGGAAAGTCATCTATCATCATGCTTTCCGCAATACGCTCATTCCGCTGGTCACCATCATCGGCGGCAGCCTGCCCGGCCTGTTCTCCGGCGCCCTCATCACCGAGACGCTGTATGCGATCCCCGGCATCGGCTATGCTTCGTATAAAGCCATGGTGGGCGGAGACATTCCGTTCTCCATGTTCTACCTGACGTTCCTCGCGATCCTCACGCTTCTGGGCAACCTCATCTCGGATATCCTGTATGCCGTCGTGGATCCGCGCGTGCGCATTTCTTAGGAAGGAGGTTCTGACATGTCTGACGAGATCAAGAAAGACGTGCAGCAGGCGGAAGCCGAAACTGCAGAAAAGAAGGAACCTCAGTATTCCTTAAACGACGACAGACGCGTTAAAGTTCTGTCCCCGGGCGCCATGGTCGCCAAGCGGTTCTTCCGCAACCGCATCGCCATGGTCGGCCTGGTCATCCTGATCTTCATGTTCGTGTTCTCCTTTATCGGAGGCATTCTCTCTCCCTACTCCCAGGATCAGCGCTTCTACCGCGTGGATTCTCTAAGCAAGGAGTACTGCTCAGCCATCGAGAACACGGAGTTCCGCTATGCGGTGGCCGACGGTCAGGAGTTCACCTCCATCATTCAAGCCCAGATGGTGCTGGCGACGCAGAAAGGCGTCAACGAGTTCTCCTTCAAGGGCGTCAATTACGTGATGGAGCCCGTAGGCGAAGACTTCTACATCGTAAAACTGGCGAACGGCACCGAGATCGGCCTCGCGTTCAAGAACGTGTTCTCCGAGAGCGATCCGTCCTTCAAGGCGAGCTACACCTTCCTCCGCGAAGCGCTCAGCGCAGATGCGGCAGGGGAGACCAGCTTTACCGTGGACGGCAAGACCTACGATCTGGACGAAAACGGCATCGTGACCCAGGGCAATACCGAGATCGGCTACATCTCCCGCTACGTTGTACAGCCTCTGATGAGCGACGTGTTCCTGACGAGAGACTTCAAGGAACAGCTCCTGGAAGCGCTGGAGACCGGCGATAAGGACTTCTATTTCACCGATCCCGACGGCGTCGAATCCGATTACGTCATCGAATACAATGCGGCGTCCCATAAGTACACCGTCAAGCAGTCCCGCGAGAGCCAGGTGTACGACACCTATGCGGCTCCCAGCAAGGAACACTGGCTGGGCACGGACCGCAACGGCATGGACATGCTCACCCGTCTGATGTACGGCGGCAGAGTTTCCCTCATCATCGGCTTTATCGTCGAGCTGATCGCAAACCTGCTGGGCGTCATCCTGGGCGGTATCTCCGGCTACTTCGGCGGCTGGGTGGATAACCTCATCATGCGTATCGTGGATATCTTCTACTGCATCCCGTCCACGCCTATCCTCATCATCTTAGGCGCCGCGATGGATGCTCAGATGGTCGATCCGACCGTCCGTATGATGTACCTGATGCTCATCCTGGGCTTCCTGTCCTGGCCGAGCGTCGCCCGTATGATCCGCGGACAGATCCTGTCCTTAAGAGAACAGGAATTCATGACCGCGACCGAAGCGACCGGTATCCGGGTCAGCAGACGTATCTTCCGGCACCTGGTGCCCAATGTTATCCCTCTGCTGATCGTTTCTGCCTCCATGGGCATCGGCGGCACCATCATCACCGAGGCTACGCTTTCGTTCCTCGGTCTCGGCGTCAAGTTCCCGTTCGCTTCCTGGGGCAACATCATCAACGACGTAAACAACACCCACGTGCTTACAAATTATTGGTTTATCTGGATCCCCGCCGGCGTATTGCTGCTGGGCACCGTTCTCGCCTTCAACCTGGTGGGCGACGGCCTGCGCGATGCGTTTGACCCGCGGATGAAGCGTTAGGAAAGGAGACCCGAAATGGCAAAGAAACAAGACGGTTATCTTTCCGCGAAAGAATCCAGACGGATCTCGAAGGAAAACAGAAGGATCACCAACGAATACGAAAAGAAGCGCAAGAGAAAGAACGTGCCTGAGTCCGAATATCTGACGACCATGCACGATCCGAACAACGCGGTGGAATTCGACAATCTGCACACCTACTTCTTTACGGACGTAGGCGTGGTCAAGTCCGTGGACGGCGTCACCTTCGACGTCCCCATCGGCAAGACGGTCGGCGTGGTCGGCGAGTCCGGCTGCGGCAAGTCCGTAACCTCTCTTTCCCTCATGCAGCTGCTGCAGCGGCCCCAGGGCCAGATCGTGGAAGGGGAGATCCGCCTGAATCTCGACGACGGCAAAGCCATCGACGTTACGAAGGCGCCGGAAGAGTTCATGCAGACCCTGCGGGGCAACTACATCTCCATGATCTTCCAGGAACCCATGACCGCCCTGAATCCTGTTTTCCGCATCGGTGAACAGGTGAACGAGGTCATCGCACTGCACGACGGCGAAGGCAAGAGTGAAGAGGACATCAAGGCCCGCACGATCGAACTGCTGGAGATGGTAGGCATTGCCAACAGCGAGGGCGTGTACTCCATGTTCCCCCACGAACTGTCTGGCGGCATGCGCCAGAGAGTCATGATCGCCATGGCGCTGGCCTGCAATCCGCGGATCATCATCGCGGATGAGCCGACGACCGCTCTGGACGTTACGATCCAGGCCCAGATCCTGGACCTGCTGCGCAACTTAAAGGATAAGATCAACTCCTCCATCATGTTCATCACCCACGACCTCGGTGTTATCGCCGAAATGGCGGATTTCGTGGTCGTCATGTATTCGGGCCGCATCGTGGAGGCGGGCACCGCGGAAGAAGTCTTCCTGCATCCCTGCCATCCCTACACCATCGGCCTGATGGCTTCCAAGCCCGTGGTGGGCAAGAAGGTGGACAAGCTGTATTCCATCCCCGGCAAGGTGCCTAACCCCATCAACATGCCGGATTACTGCTACTTCAAGGACCGCTGTGAAATGCAGTGCGACGGCTGCGAAGGCGAGTACCCAGCGTACGTCTGGGTAAGCCCGACGCACCGCGTGGCCTGCTACCGTTACTATGACCGGAAGGGAGGAGAAGAATAATGAGCGAAGAGACTAAGAGCACCTTCACTCCCGTAACCTACGACGACCAGTACATCCTGATGGTGAACGGCCTGAAAAAGCACTTCCCCATCAAGGGCGGCATGCTGTCGAAGACCGTAGGCTGGGTCAAGGCGGTGGACGGCGTCACCTTCAACCTGAAGCGCGGCACCACCATGGGCCTGGTCGGCGAATCCGGCTGCGGCAAGACCACCGTCGGAAGAACGATCTTAAGGCTTACAGACAGCAAGACGGATGGTCAGGTATTATTTAACGGCAAGGAGGTCTACGACCTTCCTAAGGACGAATTAAGGGCCTTACGGCCGAAGATGCAGATCATCTTCCAGGATCCGTTCTCCAGTCTGTCCCCGAGACTGCCGGTCGGCGAGATCATCGGCGAAGCGGTGCGGGAACACAACCTGGTGCCGGCGAACGAGTACGATGACTACATCGACAACGTCATGGACAAGTGCGGTCTGCAGCCGTTCCATAAGGACAGATACCCCCACGAATTCTCCGGCGGTCAGCGCCAGAGGATCTGCATCGCGCGGGCCCTGGCGCTCGAACCGGAATTCATCGTATGCGACGAGCCCGTCTCCGCGCTGGACGTATCCATCCAGGCGCAGATCATCAACCTGCTGGAAGAACTGCAGGAAGAGCATAAGCTGAGCTACCTGTTCATCTCCCACGACCTGTCCGTCGTAGAGCACATCTCCGACTCGGTCGGCGTCATGTACCTGGGCAATCTGGTGGAGTACGGCGACAAGGCGGACATCTTCCGCAACCCGCTGCACCCCTATACCGAGGCGCTGTTCTCGGCGATCCCGGTGCCCGATCCCACGGTAAAGATGAACCGCATCGTGCTGCAGGGCAGCATTCCTTCTCCGGCCAATCCGCCGGAGGGCTGCAAGTTCCACACCCGCTGCGCCAAATGCATGGAGCAGTGCAAACACGTGGTGCCGCAGCAGAAGGAGATGGAGCCGGGTCACTTCGTGGCCTGCCACCTGTACGACTAAGGAGAGCGGATGTACGAGCCGTTTGACCCTGCACAAGAACTGCAGGACGAACTGAAGGAAGAAGACGCGGAAGACCTGGAAGAGACCATGGTCGTTGCCGACATGAGCGGACTGGCCCCCAAGCGGCCCATCCTGTTTCCGGTGTTCGATGCCGGTAAGCAGATGGATGCGCAGAAAGAGCGGGTGCAGAATGCAGCCCGTCAGCAGACTCCCGTGGATATCGACCGGGACGGCCGCCTGGCCGCCATCAAAGGCGCTCTGGGCGCATCGCTCCTGATCTGGCTCGTGTATGCGGTCGGATTCGGCTTGTTTATCTTCGCGCTTACGCGGTTGTTTAAGATCTTTTAAGCAAAACAAAAGGACGCTCCTTCCGGGGCGTCCTTTTTCTATGCTTATTTTATCCTTCGCAGTTGTAGTCCGCGCAGTCCTCGCCAAGCTCGCAGCCGGCGCAATTCATGTCGCAGCCTTCCTCGACGACGCCGTAATCGTGCTCCGCAAATTCGATCAGATCGTCCACGGGGTCGTGCTCGTTTACGACCAGTTCCAGAACGTCGGGTCTGGAATAGTGGCCCGTCGCGTCGAATTCCATGCGGCTGGCCGGCACCTGCTGCATGTCGAGATCCGCGTAGATGATGGCGTCTTTGTCCCAGATGGGTTCGGTCAGATAGTGGCCGTAGGGATCGATGACGGCGGAGCCGCCGTTGCAGGGACGCTCGGGCAGATTCTCGTATTCGTGCGGGCAGTGGAAGTTGTCCGGATAGTCGTTCTTGTGGAAGTTCTGGTTGACGTGGATGACGTAGCAGTGGCCTTCGATGGCGATGTGCTTGATGGTGTCATGCCACTCCGGATTGTTGTTCGTGTTGGGCGCCAGGTAGATCGTAACGCCTTTTTCGTACAGCGCGACGCGCGCCAGCGGCATGTAGTTCTCCCAGCAGATGAGGGCGCCGATGTTGCCCCAGGGCGTGTCGACCACGGGGAATTCGCCCTTGTTGCCGTCGCCCCAGCACAGTCTCTCCGCGCCGGTGGGCTTCAGCTTTCTGTGGCGTGCCAGCAGTGCGCCGTCCGGTCCGAAGATGAGGTTGGTGCAGTACAGCGTGGCGTTCTCCAGGCAGCGTTCGGTGATGCCGATGGAAACGTAGGCGTCGGCCTGCGCTGCGGCATCCGCCAAACGGTCCGTGTCCTCGCTGGGTACGACCACGGAATTATCGTAATAGACCTTCCAGTCCAGTCTGCCGTATTTATCGCGGTTGCCTACGGTAAAACCGAACGTAAGGCCGAAGGGGTAGCAGGGGATGTAGCTCTCAGGGAAGACGATCAGTTCTGCGCCGTTGTTGCCCGCTTCGATGATCTCCTTGCATGCCTTTTCGATGGTGGCGTCCTTGTCGAACATGACGGGGCCGGCCTGCACGAGGGCGATGCGGCAGGTATCTTTTAGGTCTTTCATATTGTTCTCCTTACTGCAAAAATAGTATAATAAGCAAGTTACAACATATTATATCTTTTTGCGGAAAACGCGTAAACAGGAAAGACGATCCATGGAGTGCAAAAAATATAACGTAGCGGTCCTGGCAGGGGACGGCATCGGTCCGGAGGTCTGCGAAGCCGGCAAGCAGGTGATGCAGGCGGCCGCGGAAAAAGACGGGCACATCGCCTTCACTTTCACCGATCATCCCTGGGGCTGCACCTATTATAAAGAGACCGGCCGCATGATGCCTGAAGACGGCCTGGAGATCCTCAAAAACTACGACGCCATCCTTTTAGGCGCTGTGGGACGGCCCGACGTGCCGGACCACATTTCCCTGCGGGGCCTTCTGCTTACGATCCGGCAGGGATTCGACCAGTACGTCAACCTGCGTCCCGTCAAACTGCTGAAAGGCGCGCCCTGCCCCTTAAAGGACGTAAAGCGCGAAGACATCGACATGATCTACGTCCGGGAGAACAGCGAAGGCGAATACGCCGGCAAAGGCGTGCTGGAAGCGGACCGGGCGGAGCAGGTGGGCGTCTTTACCCGCAAGGGATGCGAACGCATCATCCGCTACGCGTTCGAACTGGCGGTCCGGGAGGGCCGGCACCGCGTGACCAGCATCAGCAAAGGGAATGCCTTAAACTATTCCATGGTGTTCTGGGATAAGATCTTCGCGGAAGTCGCGAAGGAGTATCCGCAGATCGAGACGCGGTCTCTGCTGGTGGACGCCGCCTCCATGTTCATGGTCAAAGACCCCGGACGCTTCGACATAGTGGTCTGCTCCAACCTGTTCGGAGACATCTTAACGGACCTTGGCGCTGCCATCGCCGGCGGCATGGGTCTGTCTGCAGGCGCCAACATCAATCCCGAGCGCAGATTCCCGTCCATGTTCGAACCCATCCACGGGTCAGCGCCGGACATCGCCGGCCAGGGCATTTCCAACCCGATGGCTACAGTCTGGGCCTGCTCCCAGATGATGGACTACTTCGGACGGCCGGACCTGGGCAGACAGATGCTGAACGCTGTGGAAGCCGTGCTGGAGGAAGGCACCGTTCTTACGCCGGATCTGGGCGGAAGCGCGAAGACGGAAGATGTGACCCGGGCGATCATCGAAAAGTTATAAAACCATTTTAAAAAGGAGAATCATAAACCAATGGCAGAAAATTGCAATCAGAACTGCAGCGGCTGCGATAAGGACTGCGCAGACAGAAAACCGACTGATTTCAGCGAACACCTCAACGAATATTCCTCGGTGAAAAAGGTGATCGGCGTCGTATCCGGCAAGGGCGGCGTAGGCAAGAGCCTCGTAACCTCCCTGCTGGCCGTTACGGCAGCCAGAAAGGGCATGAAGACCGCCATCCTGGACGCGGACATCACCGGACCCTCCATCCCCAAGGCCTTCGGCCTGCACGACAAGGCTTACGCCGTGGACCAGGGCATCGTTCCCGTACAGACAGCGACCGGCATCGACGTCATGTCCCTCAACCTGCTGATCGAAAACGAGACCGACCCCGTCGTCTGGAGAGGTCCCATCATTGCCGGAACCGTTAAGCAGTTCTGGACCGACGTCATTTGGGAAAACGAAGACGTCATGTTCATCGACATGCCGCCAGGAACCGGCGACGTTACGCTCACCGTATTCCAGAGCCTTCCCATCGACGGCCTCATCATCGTTACCTCTCCCCAGGAACTGGTGGGCATGATCGTGGAAAAGGCCGTTAAGATGGCCCAGATGATGAACATCCCTGTACTGGCTCTGGTAGAGAACATGGGCTTTGTGGAATGCCCCCCACTGCGGCGAAAAGATCTATCCCTTCGGCGAGAGCCGCATGGCGGAGCTGGCCGACAAGTACAAGATCCGCCTGGCCGCATCTCTTCCCATCGATCCCAAACTGGCACAGGCTGTCGATAAGGGCGCGATCGAGGAATTCCAGGGCAACTGGCTGGACGGCATCGCAGACGTCATCCAGAATCTGTAGGAGAGAGTATGCTTACCGGTAAACAGAGAGCCTATCTGAGAGGACTGGCGCAGGAACTGCAGCCAACCGTCTACGTCGGAAAAGAGAACCTGACCGCTGCGGTGGTCACGGAGATGCACGACTATCTGAACGCCCACGAGCTGCTGAAGGTGAAGATCCAGGAAGGATCGGACCTGGAGGCGAAGGCCTGCGCCAACGAAGCGGCGCAGCGCCTGGGCGCGGAATTCGTGCAGGCCATCGGCCGCCGTTTCGTGCTGTACCGCAAGGCGGCAGATCCAGACAAGAGAAAGATCGTACTGCCGAAATAAGCCCTTCGACAGGCTCAGGGCCCGTCCGACGGTTGCTGAGCTTGCCGAAGCAACAACGTAGCCTGCAAATAAAAAGTCAAGGCTGAAATAAGGTACTTTGAAAACTTTATACAGGTTGAATGAAAGCATAAAAAGAAGGCCGCCAGAGTGCCGGCCAGGCGATTCAGCAAAGGTTTACAATCAGTTTTCAGCTGTCTCT
>JAGAHX010000021.1 GCA_017626845.1 Bacillota bacterium | reverse complement strand
GTCCCTCAACATCCTCATCAAGCTGATGACGATCGTTGCCGTCGTATTCGCACCGCTGTTCCTGAAGGTCGGCGGACTGCTGTAATCGAACCGGATAAACCAATATACGCAATAAAGACGGTGGAAATCCACCGTCTTTTTGTGTTAAAATGGTAAGGTAGAGACTTAAGAAAGAGGACTATATATGATCGGAGCCATTATTGGAGATATAGTCGGTTCTGTTTACGAACGCAACCCTATTAAAACCAAGGAATTTGAATTGTTTCAGGACGGATGCCGCTTTACGGACGACACCGTCATGACCTGCGCCGTAGCCTATGCGGTGCGGGAATATAAAGCAAGGGACAACGTCAACGTCATCGGACTGTTCCAGAAGCGCATGGTGGAACTGGGTCAGAAATACCCGGACGCCGGCTACGGCGGAAAATTTGCCAAGTGGCTGCAGAATCCCTACCGCCGGCCCTACAATAGCTTCGGCAACGGATCCGCCATGCGTGTCTCCGCCTGCGGGCAGCTGGCGGATTCTTTAGAGGAAGCGCACAAGCTGGCCGTGTACTCCGCAGAGGTGACCCATAACCATCCGGAAGGCATCAAGGGCGCTGTTGCCGTGGCGGAGGCTATCTGGCTGGCCAAGAATAAGAAGAGCAAAGACGAGATCAAAGAACATCTCTCCCAGTATTACGATCTGGACTTTACGCTGGACGAGATCCGTCCAACCTATGAATTCGACGTGACCTGCCAGGGCAGCGTGCCCCAGGCGATTCGCTGCTTCCTGGAAGCGGAGTCCTTTGAGGACGCCGTCCGCAACGCCGTTTCTTTGGGCGGCGACGCCGACACGCAGGCTGCCATCGCAGGCAGCATCGCAGAAGTCTATTTCGGCATACCCGCCCGTTTAAAGGCGCGAGCATATAATTATCTGACGCCCGATCTGAGGTCGGCTCTCGGCATCTAAAAAAGTTTTTCCTTGAACACAGTTCATTTAAAAACTTGCTTTCTAAGGAGGAAATAACAAGCATGAAGGACCGCAAAGAAAGAATTTATCAGTACCTGACAGAACTCGTAGCCTGCGACTCTGTCAGCTGCACCCACCACGAATACAAGGCCGGCGACTGGTTCGCAGAGTTCTTCAGAAATATTCCGTATTTCAAGGAACACCCCGAACTCACCGGCAACTTCATGATCCCCGGAGACGCGTATCACAGATCCGTACCCTGGGCACTGCTGCTGGGCAACTCCAAGAAGACCGTTATCTCTTCGGGTCACTTCGACGTCGTCGGCACCGATAACTACGGTCCCTTAAAGGACATGGCCTTCCACGTAGGCGAAGAGCTCGAAAAGGCGCTGGCAACCAGAAATCTGGATGCGGAAGCCCGCTTCGACATGAACAGCGGCGAATGGATCTGGGGCCGCGGCGTAGGCGACATGAAGGGCGGCCATGCCGTTCATCTGGCGCTGTTCGAAGAATACGCCGAGATGGCGCAGAAGGGCGAACTGCCCGGCTGCTACATGTATCTGCCCGTACCCGATGAGGAAAGCTTCTCCGTCGGCATGAGAGAGGGCGCTAAGATCATCCGCAGACTGGTTGAACAGTATCAGCTGGATGTTCAGCTGATGATCATCCCCGAACCCTCCAACTGGGTCAACGGCAAGCAGTCCTTCTCCAGAGGCACTGTCGGCAAGCTGATGCCCGTCGTTATGGCACAGGGCGTGACTGCTCACGTGGGTCACTGCTTCAACGGCATCTCCCCCATGAACTTCCTGGCCGGCATCTATCAGAGAACCAACAACGCGCTGGAATTCTCCGATTCCTACGACGGCGAGGCAGCCTGCCCGCCCACCTGGCAGAAGTTCCGCGACAACAAGGAGCTGTACGACGTAACCATTCCTCTCCGCGCTTACGGCTACTTTACGCTGCTGCACTTCGACAGAACGCCGGACCAGATCATCGCCCGCCTAAAGGAGATCTCCATGGAGGTCCTGAAGGAAGAGTGCGCCAAGATCGACGCCACCTATCAGGAATACAAGAAGATCGACAAGTCCGCCGATAAGGACCACCTGGTCTACTATCCCGAGGTCTACACCTTCGAGGAACTGGTCGACAAGATCAAGCAGACCGACAGAGACGGTTTCGAGAAGTTCTTCGCCGAAGTCTACAACGGCATTAAGGACGACATCGAAGCCGGCCGCATCAACTTCCCCGATGCCACGGTAGAGATCATGCAGAAGGTCATGGACTACGCAGACCTCAAGCAGCCCACCGTGCTGCTGGGCTTCGCGCCTCCTTACTATCCTGCTGTTAACGGTGACGCTGTCAAGGGCAAGGAAAACGCCGCCCTCAAGGCTTACGAAGTCGTGGAGAAGGCTGCCAAGGAGAAGTTCGGCAGAGAGACCTTCAACGAACATTACTTCATGGGCATTTCCGACGGTTCCTATACTGCGGTGGGTCACCCCTTCGATTACGACAAGTTCTCCCTCAACACGCCGTGCTACGGCCAGCTGTACACCGTGGACTTCAAGACCATCGAAGCGAACAACATTCCCTTTATCCTGTACGGGCCCATCACGAAGGAATATCACCAGTGGACAGAGCGTACGCTCAAGAAGAGCCTGCTGGAAGAGCTTCCCGTCGTGACCCAGGAACTGATCGAATCCCTGTGGAGATAACAATATGATATTTTCCGACATTACGATTATCGACGAGAACTTTGCGGTCCGCGAGCACCAGTTTGTGGGCGTAAAGGATGGACGTATCGCGTATGTGGGAACTGCAGAGCCGAAGGAAGACTTCGGCTCTGTTTATAGGGGACAGGGAAAGCTGCTGATGCCGGCTTTCTACAACGCCCACACCCACAGCGCTATGACCCTCCTGCGGGGCTACGCAGAAAACATGAACCTTCAGGATTGGCTGAACACCAAGATCTTCCCCTTCGAGGCGAAGATGGTGGGAAGCGACATCTACACGGGCGTGAAGCTGGCGATGGCGGAGTCCATCCGGTCCGGCATCGTGAGCTCCACGGATATGTACTATTGGCTGGATGACGCGGGCCGGGCGGTTGCCGAAGCCGGCTGCAAGATGAACCTGAGCAACGCCGTGCTGTGCTTCGACGATTCCGCGTTCGAAGATCTGCCGGCCTACCAGATCGCCTGCGATGCCTATAAAACCTGGCACGGGGCGGCAGACGGCCGCATCCTGACGGATCTGGCGCTGCACGGCGAGTACACCTCCACCGAAAAGGTGGCAAGGGGGCTCGCGGCGCTGGCGAAGGAGCAGGGCGTGCATCTGCATATCCACGCGGCGGAGACGAAGAGCGAAGCGGCGGAGTGCAAGGTGCGCAGAAACGGCCGCACCGACATCGAATATCTGGCGGACTGCGGCCTTCTGGATGTGCCTGCAACCCTGGCCCACTGCGTGTGGATCGAGGAAAGCGACATGGATATCATCCGGGAGAAGGGGGCGACGGTCGCCACTTGTCCCGTGTCCAACATGAAGCTGGCCAGCGGCATCGCGGACGTGCCGAAGATGCTGGAAAAGGGCGTGAACGTGGCGCTGGGCACCGACGGCGTCTCCTCCAACAACAGCCTGGATCTGCTGGCGGATGCCAAGACCATGGCGCTGGCTGCCAGGGTCAAGGCCATGGATCCGGCCGTGCTTACGCCGCAGCAGGTGCTTTATGCGATGACCCGCGCAGGTGCCCTGTCCCAGGGCAGAGACGACTGCGGCCTGGTGAAGGAGGGCTTTAAAGCCGACCTCGTCGTGATGGACATCGATGCGCCCAACATGCAGCCGGTGCACGATGTGCTGAATAATGTGGTCTGGTCCGGCTCCAACGCCAACATCGTCCTGACGATGTGCGACGGACGCGTGTTATATAAAGACGGCGAATTCATGACGATCGACGTGGAAAAAGCGATCGCGGAAGCGAATCTGGCAACGAAGAAGATATTGGAGAAACTCTAATGCTCGTAAACATGAAAGACATGCTGGCGAAGGCGGCCCGGGAGGGTTACGGCGTCGGCAATTTCGACGTATTCAACACGGAACTGCTCAAGGGCGTCATGGAAGCGGCGGAAGAAGCGGCTGCACCGGTCATTCTGGCCTACAGCCCACCCTTTGAGAAATACTCGCCCCTGGCGTATTTCGCGCCT
>JAGAHX010000020.1 GCA_017626845.1 Bacillota bacterium | reverse complement strand
GCGATCAGGAAGCACGTAACGTCCGGGCATTTAAGATTACATTTTCGAAAGACACGGGTCATCATCAGACCCGCAAACAAAGCAATGGCTACCGAGAGCAGCATATTCATAATGTCAAGCCTTCTTTCTTCCCAGCATTTCTCGCGGCACTCTTCCGGTGCCTGTCCGCGGCTCATACCGCATTTTGTGCAGATGAAACCGGGAGACGGCCAACAGAATCTATATTCCGCTGTATATTCTTTGGTTTATCTCTTGTCCAACGAGATATTCTACTCTTTTTGCGGTCTGAAGCAAGGGTGAAATCTGATGATTTTGCAGAGAGGAGATGAGGCTTTTTCGCCAAAATAACAAGTGGGCGTGTGAAAAAACGGAAGTTTTTTCACACGCCCTTTTTTTTGGTACACCATCAGGGGCTCGAACCCTGGACACCCTGATTAAGAGTCAGGTGCTCTACCAACTGAGCTAATGGTGCATGTCAAACGCAAGTAATATAATAATCATTGTACCTGCGTTTGTCAAGAAAGAATTTTAAAAATTAGAAAAAAATCGTTCTTTTGCGCTTCTTTTGCGGCTATTCGAAATAGCTGTAGGTGATCTCCCCGTCGTAGAGATTCAGGAAGCTCTCGGCGTCTTCTTCTCCATCGGCGACATACTGTACCATCGCGTGGCCGTCCTCTACGCCTTCCGCTGCCAGGCAATGCTTCGTTGAAATGCACAAAACAGCATGTATTATAGCACATTTCTCGCCGCTCTGCCCCCGCCGGTGTTAGAATAGGATGAAAACGCTTAGAAAGGACAAACCTATGAGACCTGTACCGGAACACGAGTATCCCACCTATCCCCGGCGGTTCATCTCCTACCGCTGGTTTAAACCCCTCCTGGCCGGCCTGCTTTTTGCCGTGCTCTACCTGGGCTCGAACGTCGCCATCGTTCTCCTGGGCGCGCTGAATCAGGGCGGACTGGAGAGCGTCATGAAGATCGCCGGCAGTTACGACAGTATGGACGTGTCGAGCGCCCCCGGCATCCTGCTGAATCTGGGGTCACTGGCAGTTGCTATTCCCCTGCTGGCGCTCACCGCCCTCATCGTGCGCGACCGGCCGTTCTCCTCCTATTCCTCCGCCCGCGGCGGCTGGGACTGGGACGTATTCGGCCGGATGATGCTCCTCGCGCTGCTCGTCTGCGGCGTGCCGAATCTGGTCTGGATCCTGCTGGATCACGGGCCGCTGAACAACCAGTTTACCATCGCCACCTTCCTGCTGCTTACCGTGATGGGGCCGCTGCAGTGCATCGCGGAGGAGTACATGTTCCGGGGGCTGCTCATGCAGACCTTCGGCGGCTGGTTCCGCATCCCAGTGATCGCGGTGGTGCTGCAGGCCTTCATCTTCATGGCCATGCATCCGTATAATCTCACCGGCAAACTGACGATCCTGGCGACGGGCTGCATGATGGGCCTGATGGCCTGGATCTCCCGGGGCATCGAGGCGTCGTCTGCGATCCACATCGTCAACAACATGGTCGCGTTCTATGCGGACGGGCTCGGACTGGGGGCCATCGGCTCCGAGGTGAGTTCCCTGGACCTCGTTGTGACCCTGATCATCGACGCGGCTTATGTTGCGGCGTTGCTCCTCCTGAGAAAGAAAGGCTTCTTCGACCGGATCAAACGGGACGATGCGGCGGAATTCAACGCAAAGGTCGCTCCGAAATACGCGAAGAGAAATCTGAAGAACTATGAGCTGCACTGGAAGCCGGGCGTAGCCGGTCCTGAAGCAGACGCGGAAAAGAAAACGGAAGAATAATAACCTATTGACATAGTGGGCAAATAGGCGTATCTTTATCTTGCAAATGATCACGCAAGAGGAGGTACGCCTATGAACATATATGCAGACAATGCTGCAACCACCCGGATGAGCAAGACCGCCATCGACGCCATGATCCCCTACATGGGAGAGATCTACGGCAATCCTTCCAGCCTGCACACCGTGGGCCAGAAGGCGAACGAGGCCCTGGTGAGCGCCCGGGAGCGGGTCGCGAAATGCTTCGGCTGCGAACCCCGGGAGATCCTGTTTACTTCCGGCGGCAGCGAAGCGGACAACCAGGCCATCGTATCCGCCGCCCGCATCGGCGAAAAGAAGGGGAAGAAGCACATCATCTCCACCGCTTTTGAGCACCACGCCGTGCTGCACACGCTGGCGAAGCTGGAGAAAGAGGGCTTCGAAGTAACGCTGCTGGACGTGCACGAAAACGGCATCGTCACCCCGGAGGAAGTGGCAGCGGCCATCCGGCCCGACACCTGCCTGGTCACCATCATGTATGCCAACAACGAGATCGGCAGCATCCAGCCCATCCCAGAGATCGGCGCGGTCTGCCGGGAAAAAGGGGTATTGTTCCACACGGATGCCGTGCAGGCGGCCGGCCATCTCCACATCGACGTAAAGGCGCAGAACATCGACATGCTGTCCCTGTCCGCCCATAAGTTCCACGGGCCCAAAGGCGTGGGCGTGCTGTACGCGAAGAAGGGCATCGCCCTGACGAACATCATCGAAGGCGGCGCCCAGGAGCGGGGCAAGCGGGGCGGTACGGAGAACATTCCCGGCATCATGGCCATGGCGGCGGCCCTGGAAGAAGCCTGCGCGAACATCGACAAAAACGCGGCGCACCTGAAGCCGCTGCGGGATAAGCTCATCGCGGGGTTGTCGAAGATCCCCCATTCGATCTTAAACGGTGACCCGGTGCATCGTCTTCCCAGCAACGTCAACTTCTGCTTCGAAGCCATCGAAGGGGAAAGCCTGCTGCTCCTGCTGGACGACAAGGGCATCTGCGCCTCCTCCGGTTCCGCCTGCACCTCCGGGTCGCTCGATCCCAGCCACGTGCTTTTGGCGATCGGCCGGGTGCACGACGTAGCCCACGGAAGCCTGCGGCTGAGCCTGGGCGAAGACGTTACGGAGGAACAGGTCGACTACATGATCGAGGCGGTCACCGATGTGGTAACGTACCTGCGGAACATGTCTCCCGTCTGGAGAGACCTGCAGGAAGGCAAGAGAGAATACGTGCTCAAATAGGAGGAGAATATATGGCACTTTACAGCGATAAGGTCATGGACCATTTCCGCAATCCCCGGAACGTGGGGATCATCGAAGATGCGGACGGAGTCGGCGAAGTGGGCAACACCATGTGCGGCGACATCATGAAGATATACCTGAAGGTGAGCGACGACGGTATCATCGAAGACGTCAAGTTCGAGACCTTCGGCTGCGGCAGCGCTATTGCTTCCAGTTCCATGGCGACGGAGCTCATCAAGGGGAAACCGGTCTCCGAAGCCATGGAACTTACCAATAAGGCGGTGGCGGAAGCCCTGGACGGACTGCCCGCCCACAAGATGCACTGCAGCGTGCTGGCGGAGGAAGCCATCCAGGCGGCGCTGGAAGATTACCAGAACAAAAAACTGGCGGGTAAACTGCAGGCGTAAAATGTAGTATACTAGGCGGTAGGAGGACCGGCTTATGATCTCTACAAGAGGAAGATATGCTCTCCGGGTGATGATCGACCTGGCGGAGCAGGGCAGAGAAACCTATACGCCCTTAAAGGAAGTCGCCGAGCGGCAGCGCATTTCAAAAAAGTACATCGAAGCCATCATGGCAAGCCTGTCGAAGGCGGGTCTGGTTGACGCCGTCCACGGCAAAGGAGGCGGCTACCGGCTGAATAAACCCGCGGAGGAGTACACCGTCGGGGAGATCCTCCGGGTCACCGAAGGCGACCTGGCGCCCGTCGCCTGCCTGGAACACGGCGCAGCCCCCTGCGAATACGCGGGAGAATGTAAGACGCTCCCGGTCTGGGACAAGCTCAACCTGATGATCAACGGCTATCTGGACGGCATTACGCTGGCGGAACTGGCCTAGGACCCGGCATGGAAAACACGCATGCGGACCCCCGGAAAGGGGGTCCGTTTTATTTGCCTCCGTCTCTCAAATGTAATATAATCTAATGAGGTATATTCTCACATTGAGAGGAGTAATCTATGAAGTGCAAAGTATGCGGATACGAGTTTGATTCGAATCGCGAATACTGTCCCATGTGCGGGAGTAAGATCCCCGCTGAGACACGGCGAAAAGAAGAAGAGGAAATGTCGTGGAATACCTACGATTTCCCCAAACCGAAGAAGCTGGAAGATATAGAGATGCATTGGCCGAGCCTGAACCCCAGAGCGGACGGTTCGGTCTCCGCCATGAAGCAGGACGGAACGGAAGGGTTCGTCCGCACGAAGGCCCCGGAAGCGCCGAAAGCCGAAACGCCCATGCCCGATCCCTGGGCAGCGGTGCAGCAGGATTTCCCGAAGGCCGCACAGCCCGCTCCGGAAGCGCCGTCCTTTACGGCTCCGGCCGCCCCGGTGCATACGCCGCAGCCCGAACCTGCCCCCGCGCCCCAGCCGGCCGCGCCG
>JAGAHX010000019.1 GCA_017626845.1 Bacillota bacterium | reverse complement strand
TCATGCAACTGTTATCAAATTGTTATCAAAGGAACTCTTGCGAAGCCGGAAAGCCTTGATATTACTGGGTTTTCTGACTTCCGTACCTCATTCCCACTCCACCGTCGCAGGGGGCTTGCTCGTAATATCATATACGACGCGGGACACCTGCTTCACCTCGTTGGGGATGCGGGTGCCGGCGGCCTCGAGCACTTCGTAGGGCAGGCGCGTCCAGTCGGCACTCATGAAGTCATCGGTGGTGACGCAGCGCAGCGCCACGGTGTATCCGTACGTGCGCATGTCGCCCATCACGCCCACGCTCCTCGTGTCGGTCAGCACGGCGAAGTACTGGTTCGCGGTCCAGGGCGCGTCCGGATCCGCGGCGGCAGCCTTGTCCACTTCCTCCCGGAAGATGGCGTCGGCGTCGCGCAGGATGTCGAACTTTTCGCGGGTCACTTCGCCGATGCAGCGGATGCCCAGGCCCGGGCCCGGGAACGGCTGACGGCTGACCAGATATTCCGGCAGACCCAGCTCTCTGCCCAGCTGGCGCACCTCGTCCTTGAACAGGTCGCGCAGGGGTTCGACGATCTCCTTGAAATCCACGAAGTCGGGCAGGCCGCCCACGTTGTGGTGGCTCTTGATCGTGGCGGCGTCGCCCGCACCGGATTCGATGACGTCGGCGTAGATCGTGCCCTGGGCCAGGAAGTCCACGGAGCCGATCTTCTTTCCCTCTTCCTCGAACACGCGGATGAACTGCTCTCCAATGGTCTTTCTCTTGACCTCCGGATCCGTGACCCCTTTGAGAGCCTCTAAAAACCGCTCTGACGCGTCGATCCCCACGAAGTGGATATCCCATCCCTCGAAGGCTTTACGCACCTCTTCAGGCTCATTTTTGCGCATCATGCCGTGGTCCACGAACACGCAGGTGAGCTGCGGTCCGATGGCCTCCGCCAGCAGCGCCGCGCACACGGACGAATCCACGCCGCCGGACAGCGCCAGCAGCACCTTGCCGTCTCCGACCTTCGCGCGGATGGCTTCCATGGCCTGTTTGCAGTAGTTCTCCATGTGCCAGTCGCCGCTGCAGCCGCAGACCTTGAACAGAAAATTGCCGAGGATGGTCTTGCCGTACTGCGTATGCTGCACTTCCGGGTGGAACTGCACGCCGAAGAGTCTGCGGGAGACATCTTCCATGGCTGCGACCGCGCACATGCCCGTGCTCGCCACGCCCTGAAATCCCTCCGGAAGCTCCATGACGGAATCCGTATGGCTCATCCAGCAGACGCATTCTTCGGGCACGCCTTCGAACAGGACGCCGCCGCGGTGGGTCACGGTCACTTTGCCGTATTCGGAGAAATTGCCGGCGGAACCGATCTTTCCTTCCGCCATCCACGCCAGCAGCTGGTGACCGTAACAGATGCCCAGGATGGGGATGCCGGCGGAAAGCAGCGCTTTGTCGTAATGGGGCGAAGCCGGATCGTACACGGAATTGGGGCCTCCGGTAAAGATGATGCCCTTGTACCCTTCCGCCTTGATCTCCTCGACCGAAATTTTGTTATATGGCTTTAACTCGGCGTAGACGTGCTGATCGCGCACGCGTCTTGCGATCAGCTGGTTGTACTGGCCGCCGAAGTCTAATACCAGGATCTTTTCCTGCATGGGATGCCTCTTTCTTTTGCGGACCGGCTGCGGTCCGCCGTTTTCTATTCTACCGTAACGGATTTTGCCAGATTCTTGGGTTTGTCGATGCTGCAGCCTTTGCTCTTCGCCACGTGATAGGCCAGCAGCTGCAGGGGCACGACGGCCGCGATGGAGGCGAAGATGCCGCGAAGAGCGGGCACTTCGATGACGCGCGCCGCATAATCCCGGACCTGCTCGCCGGCGGCAAGCCCTGCCGGCACGAAGGCCGTTACGTCCGCGCCTCTGGCCCATACCTCAATGACGTTGCTCAAGGATTTCTCCAGCAGCGCCTCGTTCGTGCAGACCGCAGCCACGGGCGTTCCCTTGTCGATGAGGGCGATGGTGCCGTGCTTAAGTTCCCCTGCCGCATAAGCCTCTGCGTGGATGTAGGAGATCTCTTTTAATTTAAGCGCCCCCTCCATGGCCAGTGCGCTGTCGGTATTGCGCCCCAGGAAGAACACGTGCTCTGCGTCTTTAAAATGCGGCGCCAGATTCTCCATCTCGCAGTCCAACTTTAACGCGCTGCGCACCGCTTCCGGCAGCTGCCGCAGTTCCCCGATGAGCCCCGCATAGGTCGCATCGTCCAGCCTGCCTAAAACATGGGCCGCATAGACGGCAAACAGGTACAGCACAGCCAGCTGGGTGGTGTACCCTTTGGTGGTCGCAACGGCCACCTCCGGGCCCGCCCAGGTATACAGGACGTGGTCTGCCTGCTTCGCGATAGCGCTCTCCACGACGTTGACGATCGCCAGTACCATGGCGCCCTTCGCCTTGCATTCCTTGACGGCTGCAAGGGTATCCGCCGTTTCCCCGGACTGCGAGACCGCGATGAGGAGGCAATGGTCATCGATGGGGATATCGGAGTAGCGCAGTTCGCTGGCAAGCTGCACGTCCACAGGAAGCCCGCAGAGCTTTTCGATAGCGTACTTTCCGGCCAGGCCGGCATAGTAGGCAGATCCGCAGGCAGTGATGATGATCTTATGGAAATGTGCCAGATCCTCCTTCGTCAGGGAGAAGCCGTCCAGCACGATCTCATTATTCTTCAGGCGGGGTGCCAGAGCCCGCTCTACGGCTTCGGGCTGTTCCATGATCTCCTTCATCATGAAGTGCTCGTAGCCGCCCTTTTCCGCCGCCGAAACGCTTAAGGTAACGCGGGTGACCGCCAGAGGCAGCGGGCTGCCGTCTTCTGCGAACAGTTCGATGCTGTCCGGGGTCACCTTCGCGTATTGCCCGTCCTCCATATATACGACGTCCCGGGTGTGCTCCACCAGCGCCGTTACGTCGGAGGCGAACAGGTTAAAGCCGTCGCCCTTGCCCAGGATGAGGGGGCTGTTCTTTTTGACCGCAAAGATCGTCTGCGGGTCTTCCAGGCACAGGATGGCAAACGCGTAGGAACCGTCGATCAGCGACAGGACCTTCTCCACGGTCTGCTGAAAATCGCCGTTGTAGTTGTCCTCCAGCAGCTGGGCCACGACTTCCGTATCCGTCTGGCTCTTAAAGGTATATCCTTTCGCGAGCAGTTCCTTCTTGAGAGGCACGAAGTTCTCGATGATGCCGTTGTGCGCCACCGCGAACAGGCCGCTCTGGGACAGATGGGGATGAGCGTTGAAGTCCGTGGGCGCGCCGTGGGTAGCCCAGCGGGTGTGGCCGATGCCGCAGGTGCCGGGAAAGGCCGCGCCGTTTTCTGTTTTCTCATATAACCCCGCGACCTTGCCGGAGACCTTCTCCAGCCGGATCGCAGCCGGACTGCCAGGTGCTACGACTGCGATGCCCGCCGAATCGTAGCCCCGGTATTCCATGCGGGCGAGCCCTTCCAGCAGGATGGGCGCCGCCTGTTTCAGACCAGTAAATCCAATAATACCGCACATGATGTCTACCTCTTGATGTATGCATCTCTTTCCGCCCCGACCGACACATAGGTGATATGGCAGCCGATGGCTTCTTCAATGTACAGGACGTAATCCTGCGCCTCTTTGGGAAGATCCTCCCAGCTTCTGCAGGCGGAGATGTCGCACTGCCAGCCTGGCATAGTCTTTACGACAGGCTTGCAGTCCTGCAGCAGCGTGGGAAATACGAAGTCGTCCGTCTCTTCGCCGTTCAGTTCGTAGCGGGTGCAGATGGGGATATCCTTCATATAGCTTAACACGTCGAGTTTCGTAAGAGCGATATCCGTGGCGTTCTGGCACTGCACGCCGTAGCGGGTAGCGGGAATGTCGATGGGGCCGACCCGTCTGGGGCGGCCGGTCTTGGCGCCGTATTCACCGCCGGCTTTGCGCAGTTCCTCCGCCTCTTCGCCGAACCATTCCGCGACGAAGGGGCCTTCGCCGACACAGGTGGAGTAGGCTTTGACCACGCCGATCACCTTCTCTGCGGCAACGCCAGGAATGCCTGCGCCTACGGGAGCGTAGGCCGCGATGGTGTTGGAGGAGGTCACGTACGGGTAGATGCCGTAGTCCACATCGCGTAGCGCACCTAATTGTGCCTCGTACAGAATGGACTTGCCTTCCTTCACAGCTTTGTGCAGGAACTTGCCGGTATCGCAGATGAAGGGCTTCAGCTTTTCGCCGTAGTCCGCGAACCAGACTTCCATCTCCTCCATGGTGGTCGCTTCCGCACCGTAGACCCGGGTGAGGGTGAGGTTCTTCCACTCCAGCAGATCCGCCAGATGCTCCTTTAAATGAGCCGGATGCAGCAGTTCGCCCGCCATGATGGTCTTCTTCTGATATTTGTCGGAATAGAACGGCGCGATGCCCTGCTTGGTGGAGCCGTATTTCTTATCGGCCAGACGGGCTTCTTCCAGGCCGTCCAGCTGGCGGTGCCAGGGCAGCAGCAGGCTGGCGCGGTCGGAGATCTTCAGGTTCTCCGGAGTGATGGCGACGCCCTTGCTGCGGACGTCTTCCATCTCGGTCCATAAGTTTTCCAGGTCCAGGGCTACGCCGTTGCCCAGAATGTTGACCACACCATCCCGGAAAATGCCCGAGGGCAGCAGGTGCAGGGCGAATTTGCCCTTTTCGTTGATGACGGTATGACCGGCGTTGCCGCCGCCCTGGCAACGGATGACGATATCGTATTCGGACGTAAGAAGGTCGACCATGCGGCCCTTTCCTTC